>JAHZJZ010000181.1 GCA_022600655.1 Campylobacterota bacterium
CTAAAATTCGTAATCCCATTTCAATTTCATTATTAAAGACTTTTATTTTATTCATCATCTATCCAACTTATTTTTGACTCTTCAACAAAATGATGACACATACCTATCATGTCCCAATTTGTACAAACTTCTTTTAAAGGATTTGAACGAATCATTGTTTTTCTTGCCTCTTTTTCAACAGCTTTAACTTTTTTAAACCCATTATCGAAGTCATCATTGGCAGTGTCTGAAACTTCAAGGTAAATTTCATCTTGAAAATCATTAAAAACTCGTTCAGGTAAGTTATCTCTTGATAATACTCTTAATTCTTCAACTTTATAAAAACTTTTTCTTGCATTTTCAAAATGATTACTATGGTTTTTTGCTTCAATATCCTCTACATTAGTAATAGTATCTGTAGAATCAGAATTATATGCTTTTACTAATTGCTCAATATATCTAAGGTTAGTATCTTCGTCAACTGCTGGTACAAGCATATCTATTCTTGAAGGTAACCCTCCTCCAAATCTCAACAAATAATTTCTATGATTCTTATGCTCTTTAACAATTGTCTTAGAAAGCGTTTTATCAAAAATAGAAAAATCAAACTCATTAAAATATTCTAAAAAATCATTTTCTAATGTAATTTCTTCATTTTCTGCAATCTTATTTTTACAATATTTTTCCCAATTTTCTTTCAATCCATTTTTTAATGATTCTGAATCATCTAACAAAGTAGAAAGGCTACTGCCTATGCCTAAAGGTGCAACAAAATAATATTTTTCAGGTATAGGAAATTCTTTTTTGAAAGTATAATAAAGTAGCTTTCCAAATTCAATCCATACCTTAGATGGACTCAAAGGCAAATGATAATGTTTGCATTGATAACAATCCCATTTGTAATTAGGATTATTTTTTGGGTCTTCTATATAAGCTATAACATCTCGACCCATATCTCCTGCTCCACCAACTCGTTCAACCATTATATATTTATTCTTTACATCCAACCACTCTTCTATTAAAGTTTCCCAATCATCAGGCGACATTAATTTAATTCGTTGAACAGGGTCAATTAACTTGCCTTTTGCAATCTGTTCTGCTGTGATATATTCTTTCATATATGTTCCCATAGTAAAGCTTCACCTATTATACAAAACTATTTTCGTCATATCAAACAAAAAAACACTAAATAAAAATTTTTTCAACAAAAACCTAGAAAAATTAAAATAAGTGAAAAAGTTGAAATATTATTTCATAATAAAAAATATATAAATCTTAAAATAAAAAGTCTCTTTGATATGGCTACAGTAATAAAATTTTGTAACCACCTCCAACCTCTATGTCCACCAAAAGACAGACAAAAAAATCTTTTTATTCTACTATTTCTTTAATAACTATGGAGGAATAAAATGAAAACAGTTACACTAAGTCTACTACTCTGCATAACACTACAAGCCAATGAAACCTTACGACAAGAGGCACTTAAACATGGGATTGAGCCTGTTTCCTAAAGATTATCCTGCTCTGTTAAAAACTCTTAAAACCAATGAAGCTTACCTCTCAAAAGAGAAAATTTCTTTAGGTAAAAAACTATTTTTTGATAAAAATCTTTCGCTCAACCGTGACATTAGCTGTGCTTCGTGTCATGACTTTCAAAAAGGTGGGGTAGATGGTCGTCCTACTGCTATAGGGCATAAAAGCCAAGCTAATCCCCATCATCTCAATACCCCAACCGTACTTAACACAGCTCTTTCAACCAATCTATTTTGGGATGGGAAAGCAACCACACTACAAGAACAAGCTAAAGGACCTCTACAAGCCTCTTTTGAGATGAGTGCTACTCCTGAACTGATTGAAAAAAGAGTTAATGAGAGTTCAATCTATCTTAAAAAGTTTGTTGATGTCTATGGAGAGGATGCTATAAGTTTTAACAATACCGTTGATGCTATTGAAGCGTATGAAAAAACGCTCCTTACACGCAGTAAGTTCGATGAGTTTTTAGAGGGAGACACTAATGCACTCAATGAAAAAGAGAAAAAAGGACTACAGGTTTTTATGAAAAATGGCTGTGTACTTTGTCACAGTGGTACAGGACTGGGTGGGCAGATGCTTAGAAAGTTTCCTCTGGTTCGACACAGTGCATGGTCAAAACTGGGACTCGAAAAAGCCAAACAACTCATGAAACACTACCAAACCATTATGGAGACTAATCCGACGATTAGCTATCAACAGCTAACAAAGCAGTTAGGGGTACAACAAACCAAAGCGTTAGAAGAGAACTTCTTCTCATTCTACAATAAACCTGAGCAAGAGAATATTCTGACAACAACAGGATGTTACAGTTGTCATAACCGAGGGGGAGATTATCAGATTTCTATAAAACACCAAAAAAAGATAGCTTATCCGTTCAGTAATAAAGGGGAGTTTTTGGGTAAAGATGAACGCTATTTTCGTGTTCCAATTCTGCGAAACATTACCTCAACCGAACCCTATTTTCATAACGGTGAAACCAAAGAGTTAGAAGATGTTATCAAAATCATGTCCAAGTATCAACTGGTTAATGAACTCTCTGATGAAAAAGTAGAGCAGATTATTGACTTTTTAAAAACCCTTGATGGTGAACTTGTAGACTATGGGGTAGAGTAATGATAAAGTGTAACCCCACCAAACGAGATATCGCTTTACGCGTAGCAATATCTCATATTTTTATGATTTTAGCCATCGCCTACGAGAGTTTTCTTTTGGCACTTATTGGAGTTGTTCCGATTGTACGATTAGGGTTTTTTTACTATTTTAAAACTAAAGAATCTCAATAACTCCACGCCCTAGCTTTACTTTGCCCTCATTTTCCATATCTTTAAGTAGTTTACTGACAAATGGACGGGTGCTTCCTAAGTTAAGGGCTAACTCTTCATGTGTGGTCTTTATAAGAGTTGAGGGTTGACTAAATATCCAATCTTCTAGCCTATCTTTAACAGAAGCAAACTTTATATCTTCAATAGTTGTGACCAAAGCTGACATATTTTTGGCAATGAGAGAGTAGACATAAGCACTATACTCAGGTTCACTCTTCATAAGTTCGAGCAGAGCCTCTTTGCTTAGTAGCCATCCATTTAGCTCTTCAAGCACTTCAGCATTGGCATGGGTGGCTGTAGAGAATATGGTTGAAAAAGTATTGACAATGCAGAGTTCATCAGAGCCTAGTGTATAGAGGGTAAAACTCTCACTGTTTTCCCCCTGCAAAAACACCCTAACCTTACCTGATTCGATAATCAATAGATTGGGACAGACATCACCTTGGTAATAGAGAACGCCTTTTTCTTGCATGGTAATGGGTTTGAGATGTTGATGCAGAAAGGTTTTTGAGTCGTTAGAGAGCAGTGAATAAAAATAAAAGTCTTCCAATTTCATGGAGCTATTTTAACATAAAAACTGTAGCGTGGGCTTTCTAGCCCACGAAGATTTAAAGTTTTATTTTAAAAACTCATGGTTCGAACATCTGGCATGTAGAGTTTACCAAAGATATCAGCCCCCTCTACCACTTTGGCTCCTGTAACCAAATCAGCATTACTTAGCCCTAAAGCTTTAGCAAACATACCACATAGATAGACATTGGCTCCACTATCTATTGCCATTTTCACAACTTCTTGAAGTGATTTATCCATCGGTTTAAAGTAGCTGTTTTTACCATCTTTTAAAATGTATTGTGTCGCTCCTGCACCAACCACTATGGTCACATTGGCTCCTGCTTTTGCTGAAGCTGCCATACCGATGGTTAGCCCCATTCCTGCTTTGTTAACATCTGATGATGAGACAAATACTACTAGGTTTTTACCGTTGAGTGGTTTCTCATCGGCTTGTACCTGTGTTGTAAACATAAAGATTGCTACCAATCCAACCATAAGAGCTTTGAGGGTCTGTTTTACATTTAACATTGTTTTCTCCTTGTTGTGTGTTAATGTAGTTGTAGTTTATAGGATTTTAGATGTTTTGTATGTATAGTAGTGGACAGACAGTAAACCATTTTGCTACAATAGTTTTATATGAAAAATACTTTAGTAGCTCTACTCTTTACCTTATTTATTATAGGCTCTGACTACCTCATCACCCAAACACTCTCACTACTATTAGCTGGACTCTTTTTTACCCTTATACTCTTTATAACCCACTTTTGTAAACGATACAGACTTATCTATACCGTTATCTTTATACTGGGTTCACTCCACCATCTCTTTTACAGCTACTTTCAACGCACCATTAGCTCAACTGATATCTACCTCTTTTTTACCCATATGGAGGAGACTCTTGAGAGCTTTACGAGTATGCTGTCGCTTTTTATCGTACCTTTTATACTCTTAGTTATTGGACTTCTACTCTTATGGAAACTGCTTACTGCCAACACCTCTTTATATTCACTCAAACCATGGTTTAAATATCCTATTTTTTTACTGCTAGTCACACTAAATCTTAACTCAACCATGGGGCTACAGCTGCTTAATGCTTTGAGTAGCCTCTCTTTGAGTAAACCAAAAGTTATAAAGCTAAAAGAGACCCCACTCTACCCTAAGCGAGAAGCTTACTACAATATTGTGCTACTTATTGGTGAGAGTATGAAATACAGTGATTATGTAGAGTCAAAACTGAAAGAACAGGTGTTCTTTTATAAAAAAATCTACGCAGGAGCTACCAATACCGATGTGGCTGTTCCTCTTTTGCTTAATGCTAAGAGCAATCCCCTTGAACTCAACCATAACAACGAGAGCAATGTTTTTAAACTAGCCAAACGAAACCGTTTTGCTACCACATTTGTCTCTATTCAGAGTGAAAAGAGTCTGCAGTATATTAAACCCTATCTTCAGACCAAAGAGATAGATGTCTATAAGAGCTACAGCAAAGAGGAGCGAAAACCTGCATTTGATTTTTTACTGTTAGAGCATCTTAACGCTGTAGATTGGAGTCAAAACAACTTTATTGTAATGCAGCAGGTAGGTCAGCACTCACCCTACTACTTCTTTCAAGGAGAAAAGTCTGATGATATAGCAACAAACTATCAATACTCAATTGATTACAGTTTTAAACTTTATGAACAGATAGAGAACTATCTACAAAAACAAGACAAACCATTTATATTTATTTATGCCTCTGACCATGGAGAGTTTACAGGAGAAGGTGGACGCTATGGACATAACAGTTTTGACCCTACAATCTATCATGTTCCTATGTTTATGGTATCAAATAATAAACTACCAAGAGCCTATAAAAATATAAAATCTCACTATCATCTTTCTCAATTGTTAATCTATCTTTTAGGCTATAAAGAAAAATTTGAACTGTCAAAAGCCAAAAGCATTGTCAATGGCACAATGCTTTCAAGAGAAGATGGATTTATTGAAATTGAATAGGATTTTTTAAACTACTATATGAAGTGCTTAACATCGCTGTTTTCACACTGTTTATATTTGGCAGTGACTCAAATGCATAGTGCATGGTATCATTTAGTACCCGTCGTCCCCAAAGAAAACGGTCTTTATAGAACTTCTTTTTATCAAAAGAGGTAATAACCACTTTTTTCTTTCCTGAACTGGCATGAATAAACTTTCCATCTTCAAGATAAATTCCCACATGATTAACTTTTCCTGTACGTCGTCTATTGGTGTCAAAGAAGACCATATCACCACGTTTAAGCTCATCAAACTTAACCAATGCCCCAACTTTAGCTTGGTTTCTTGAAACACGAGGAAGATTAACTCCTGCTTTCCTAAAGACCTTCATGGTAAATCCTGAACAGTCAAAACACTTTGGACCTACTGCACCCCAAACATAACGTTTACCTAAAAACTTTTTAGCATTATCTTCTATGGTATTAATCAAAGGTGATTCACACTGCTTTGGTTCCCCAGAGAGAGGTAAATAACGATTTTGTTGATAAGCCTTATAGATAAACGACTCATTCGAAGAGGTTTGGAAGCTACTTAATTTATCATCAATCATACTTGTTAAAAGTCCATTGATGGCTTGTTCCTCTTGGACGATACTAGCCAAACTCATTTCTTGACTAAGATATTTGCTTTTTGAGGAGATTGTTTGTAAATAACCGTTAATACCTTGGAGTTTAATCCATGATTTTTCAGTCATTAAAGCGAGGAGTACCACTAGCTCGATTACTAAAAGTATCGAGAGTAATTTCTTTAGAAAACCCATTTCTGTCTCACAATTTATAATAAAAATGTGCAATTCTATTACAAAGTACTTTAATAACATATTAAATGTGATTTTATTTTTAACTATACTATTCTCATTTTTACCTATTTACTTAGTATTAAGCAAATAATAACTATAATTTCACCCCTTACAAATGATCGCGTAACTCAGTTGGTAGAGTACTTCCTTGACATGGAAGAAGTCGTTGGTTCAAGTCCAATCGTGATCACCATTCTCTTTTTAATCACTCACTATACTTTAACTAACCACTAAATTCTATGATAGATAATCCTAAATTAAATGCATTTGCTAAAATAACTACTTTACGATAAAATACCTAGAATATAATAGTTTTTCTAAAATCGTAACTATTTTTCTAAGGAATACCCATTATGAAACTACAAGCCATTGGTTATGAAGCGTTGATTCAACGATTCCATCTTGATGTTATCCCCAATTGGCACTGCTCTTTTATTGCGTTGGATAGTCACACTCATAAGGTTGAACAAAAGGGTAGTGTCACTCATGAAATCTATCCTAAAAAGTATATGATAGATGAAACGATAATGAATAATTTAGAGTTTGCACTCAAGTATGATGGCGTGAACCTGACTCTTTTAATACAGATTTTTGAACATATAGAAGAGAGAGAATTAATTGAATATATTGGCTCAAAGCCTACAGGTAAATATGTGAGACGACTATGGTTTTTTTATGAATTTTTAATGGATAGAGAGCTTCCTATAGAGGATTTGAAGCAGGGAAACTATATTGATTTGTTGGAAGAGGAGCGATACTATACCACTCCTAACCCTAAAAGTATAAAACGACAACGAATTCGAAATAACCTACTTGGTGTTAGAGAGTTTTGTCCCATTGTAAGAAAAACAGACAAACTTAAAAGATATGAGGAGTTAAATCTCTCCAAAAAATCAAAAGATATTTTGACTAAGTACCCCGATAGACTTTTAAAAAGAGCCTTGAGTTATCTCTATACCAAAGAGACCAAATCATCGTTTGAAATTGAACAGATTAAACCCTCTAGTTCAAGAGTAGAGAAGTTTGTCGCACTTCTCAAAGAGGCTCAAAAAGATGATTTTTGTACCAAAGAGAAACTGTTGCTTCTTCAAAATCGTATTGTCGATACTCGTTTTAAAGATACCGATTATCGTACTACCCAAAACTATGTGGGAGAGAACATCACCTATACAGAAGAGAAGATACACTATATCTCTCCAAAACCAGATGTGTTGAATGACCTGATGGATGGATTGATTACGTCACATCAAAAGATGAAAGATAACCCCAATTTAGCTGTGGTTCATGCAACCATTATTGCATATGGGTTTGTCTATCTCCACCCTTTTGAAGATGGAAATGGTCGGATTCATCGTTTTTTACTCCATAATATTTTAGCTTATGAGGGGGTTACACCTAAAAACATGATATTTCCTCTCTCTGCTGTCATGCTCAAAAATCCCAATGAGTATGAGATTTCATTGGAGTATTTCTCTTCAAAACTTCTCTCCTTGATTGACTATCACTTGGATGATGAAGGAAAGATGGAAGTTCTAAATGATACAACGCTTTGGTATCGTACCATAGATATGACACAACAGGTAGAAGCACTTTATGGTTTCATTGAAAAAACCATAGAGGAGGAGTTACATCAAGAGTTGGAGTTTATTCTTCATTATGATAGCTCCAAAAGAGCCATTCAAGCCATTGTTGATATGCCTGATAGAGAGATAGACCTTTTTATCCGTTTTGTGACACAAAATGAGGGGAGTCTTTCAGCTAATAAACGCAAAAAGTATTTTGAGTTTTTGAGTGATGAGGAGGTTGTGTTGATGGAAAAGGTTGTTAGTGTTCCAATAAAAAAGAGACTATACTAATACAACCGTTTAATATTTTTATATTCATAGATAGAGAATTCTTCATACTTGATACTTTAAGCCCCCTCTATAAACTAACCAAATATAATACCTCATGAGACAACTTAAGAACAAAACCATCACCTATATTCATATGGTAGCGATGATTGTTATGCTGTTGTTTATTACCCTTTTTACCCTACTACTTATTTATGAAAAGTACAGTGACTTTGATTTAGAAGCTTCATCTATTCGTAAAAACTATCTTAAAGAACAAAAAAAGACCATACTGTTTGATACCAATCGTGTTTTAGATTTTATTGCCCATAGGTACAGTCAAAAAGAGTTTGCCAAGACAGAAAAACAGCTTAAAAGTGAAACCCTTCATGCCATTGAACATCTCTATGGGCGAGAAGATGGAACGGGATATATTTTTATCTATGATTATGATGGAGTTAAACTTTCAGACCCTATTCAACCTCAGAGTATTGGTCAAAATCTCTACAACTTTACGGATGCTAATGGTGTAACTGTTATCAAAAACTTAATTGAAATATCTAAAAAGCATGATGGGGGTTATGTTCAGTATCAATGGTTGAAACCAACGACCAATGAGATTAGTCCTAAAATCTCTTATGCCAAAGCCTTTAAACCTTGGGGGTGGATGGTAGGAACGGGGGTCTACTTAGATGAAGTAGACAAACTTATAGACAAAGAGAGAGAAGCACTCAAAAAAGAGCTTATTCAATATATGATGGAGATTCTCTCTATTACACTTATTCTGTTTGGTTTAGGTTGGCTTAGTGTTCTGATTGTTAACAATATTATTACCCAAGAGATTATGACCTTTAGTAATTTTTTTAAACAGACCTCTAAAAACTATGATACGATTGATATAGAACAGATTCATCTTATTGAGTTTCGGAAAATGGTCAACTATGTCAATCGAATGGTTAAAGAGATTTCTGGACAAAAAAATGAACTTGAAGAGATGAATCTTTCACTCGAAGCAAAAGTTAAGGAGAAAACAGAACATCTTAACATAAGAAACAGACTCTTAGCCAAAGAGAAAAACTTTA
Organism: Campylobacterota bacterium; assembly: GCA_022600655.1. Classification (GTDB taxonomy): domain Bacteria; phylum Campylobacterota; class Campylobacteria; order Campylobacterales; family Sulfurovaceae; genus UBA1140. Next base: position 9,134 of record JAHZJZ010000181.1, read on the forward strand.
ATGAATCACTCGTAAAAGCTCAAGATAATTTCATTAAACACGCTATTCATGAAATCAATACGCCTTTAGCTGTGATTATTACCCATGTAGACATACATAAAATGAAATTTGGTGAAAATAAATATCTCTCTAAAATCGAAGCTGGAACCAAAATGGTGGCAAATATCTTTGATGACTTATCTTATATGGTTAAAAAAGATCGTTTTGTTTATGATAAAGAGTGGATAAACTTTTCACTATATCTTGAAAGTCGTATTCTTTTCTTTGAAGAGATTGCTTTAGGTAATCATCATATTATTATTCCCTCTATCGAACCCCATATACAAATCTATTTTAATGAAGTAGAGTTGCAACGTATTATCGATAATAACCTCTCCAATGCCATTAAATATGCCCAAAAAAACAGTGACATTTTTGTGGAACTAACTGCCAACAACAATGAAATCATTTTAAACTTCAAAACCCACTCACAAAAAATCGAAGACACCGTTAGAATCTTCGAACCATTCCATCAAGAAGAGGAGTTAAAAGGTGGATTTGGACTAGGTCTTGAAATTGTTGGTTCTATATGTAAGAAAGAGAATGTTAGAATAGAAGTAAATTCAACAGATGAAATAACTATTTTTAGTTACACATGGAGAGCCAATGAGACTGCTACTACTTGAAGATGAGATCATGCTTCAAAATGCCATTGCAGAGTACCTAAGCGATACAGGTTATGAGGTAGATGCTTTTGAAGATGGAGAAGAGGCCTACCAAAGCATTCTCGAAACCAGTTATGACCTATTTATTTTAGACATTAATACCCCTTCCATTGATGGACTATCACTTTTAGAAAAACTTCAACATGACAAAATATTTGTTCCCACTATTTTTATCTCAGCTATTACCAAAATAGAACAGATAACCAAAGCCTATGAATTAGGCTGTTATGACTATCTAAAAAAACCTTTTCACCTCAAAGAGTTGACCTTGCATATAGAGCGTCTACTTAAAATGGCAAATATTCAATGTAAAAGCGTCGTTAGAATTAGTAAAATGTACAGTTATGATATTGAGAAGAAACGACTTCTTTTTGACAATGTCGAACAGACCCTTACCCATAGACAGTCACAAATCATTAACCTTTTTGCCTCTAACATCGATAAAGTTGTGGACTTCAATATGCTTCAACACTATATATGGGATGCTCATCATGTAGACAATGCTACCATACGTGCCGAAGTACATCGTGTGCGACAGATACTTAAAGAGAATCTTATCGAAAACATTAAAGGTATAGGTTACATTCTACACAGAATAAAATAACCATTTTTCATTTTTTTCCTAGAGGGAGCTTTTCCCTCAAAAAAACGTTACCAAATAACACAAATATTTTTTTTTAATCATTTTCTCAGATTCAATATTCTCATGCTATGTTAATGCTACGTTGGTAATCCATAATAAGAATAAGTTATTATGTATAAGGAGAATTAATGAAAACAATAACTTTTAGCTTACTAACAGCTGCTATGCTTGTACCAAGTATGGCAACTGCTGATTCATTGGCTGATGCTTTTGCCAACGGTAAAACATCTGGACAGATTAGAGCATTCTATATCGATAGAGACCGAAGTGGTACTGTTGGAGATACACAAACGGATCGAAGTGCTTTAGCAGCTGGTGGACATCTTAAGTTCGAAACTGCTGAGCTTAATGGGTTTAGTTTAGGTACTGCACTCTATACAACTAATGGTATTTTAGGTGTAAATGGTTCAGGTGATGATAAGAGAAATGCTACACTATTTGGTGAAGGTAAAGAGTCTTACTCTATCTTAGGTGAGGCGTATGTACAGTATAAAACTGGAAACACTGCACTTAAAATTGGTCGTCAAAAACTTAACACACCACTAGCTGGTGCAGATGACGCAAGAATGCTTCCAAACCTTTTTGAAGCGGCTGTATTAAGTAACAGTGATATTGAAAACACTACATTAATCGCAGCACACGTGACTAAAATGGCTGCAGGTACCTTCTCTAACGCTTATGGTGGTAACGCATTATCACTTCACTCAGGTTATGGTCTAAATAACATTAGTGGTGAGTTTATGGATATGGGTGAGTATGCTGTTGGTAGAAATTCAGTGGGTGTATCAGCATTGGCAGCTATCTACAAAGGTATTGAAGGGGTAACACTTCAAGCATGGGACTACTATGCACATGACATTCTAAACGCTATCTATCTTCAAGCTGATGCTTCATGGAAATGTAAGTTTAGTGACAATGTTAAACCATTTGCCTCAGCTCAATACTTAAGTCAAAGTGATATTGGTGATAAATTTGCAGGTGATGTTGATAGCCAATATATGGGTGTCAAAGCTGGTGCAGGTGTTGGTAACGTTAAAGCTTATGTTGCTTACTCTCAAACAGGTGACAGTGATGGAGCTACTAACGGTGGTATCATTACTCCATGGGGTGGTATGCCAGCATTTACGCAAGGTATGGTAACAAGACATATGTTCTTTGCTGATACAACAGCTACTAAAGTTGCGGCGACTTATAACCTTGCTGGACTTGGTGTTAAAGGTAGTGCAACAGCTTACTATGCAAAGTATGATGTAGGTGCAAAAAATGCAGTAAAAGCAGATACTGCTTTTGAAGCCAAAGAGAGTGGATTTGACCTACAATACTACCCTGCAAGTGTTAAAAACTTACAGTTAAGATTACGAGGTAACTTTCCAACTGAATTTGTTCCAGGTTTAGACTGGAGTGAGTATAGATTAATTGCTAACTATAGCTTTTAATTATTAAAATTAAAAAGGAGACACGATGACTAAAGAAATGGTCGAACAGATTAAAAATAATCCGAAGTATCAAGAGCTTGTCACTAAGCGAAGTAAGTTCGCTTGGACACTCTCAATTATCATTCTAGTGGTATATTATGCATTTATTTTATTTATTGCATTTAGCCCAGAGACACTAGGAACAAAAATCAGCCCTGAGGGGATGATGACATGGGGGATACCTGTAGGTATTGCAATTATTGTTTTTGCATTTGCACTAACAGGAATTTATGTTAAAAGAGCCAACAGCGAATTTGATGGTCTTTTAAACGATGTTAAATCTGAAGTAAAGGAGATGAAGTAATGTTGGGTAGAATTTTATCTCTATTAATGGTAGCTGGAATTGCAGTTGCAATGGCTGCAGGTGCAGACTTAGGTGCGGGTACAAAAGCTGAAGAGCTTAATGTTCCAGCGATTGTTATGTTCTTTCTCTTTGTTGCAGGTACACTAGGTATTACCTACTGGGCTTCAAAAAGAACAAAATCAGCTTCAGATTTCTATACAGCTGGTGGTGGTATTACGGGTACACAAAATGGTACAGCGATTGCAGGTGACTACATGTCAGCAGCATCTTTCCTTGGTATTACTGGTATGGTTTATCTTAAAGGGTACGATGGACTTATCTTCTCTATCGGTTTCCTTGTTGGTTGGCCAGTTATTCTTTTCATGATTTCTGAGCAACTTAGAAATCTTGGTAAGTATACTTTTGCCGATGTTACTGCATACAGATTAAGACAAAAGCCAGTAAGAATTCTAGCTGCTCTTGGTTCAATCGCCGTTGTTATTCTTTACCTAATCGCTCAAATGGTTGGTGCAGGTAAATTGATTGAGATTCTATTTGGTCTTGATTATGAGTTTGCTGTTGTATTGGTTGGTGCATTGATGATTGCCTATGTTGCCTTTGGTGGTATGCTTGCAACTACATGGGTACAGATTATTAAAGCTGTACTACTACTTGCTGGTTCAACTTTCATGGCTATCATGGTTATGGCACAGTTCGGATTTAGCTTCGATGCACTCTTTGTACAAGCAACTGAGATTCACTCAAAAGGTGTAGATATTATGAGCCCAGGTGGTCTGGTATCTGATCCTATTTCAGCGATTTCACTTGGTATTGCTTTGATGTTTGGTACAGCTGGTCTTCCTCATATTCTTATGAGATTCTTTACTGTTGCTGACTCAAAAGAGGCTAGAAAATCAGTATTTGTTGCGACTGGATTAATTGGTTACTTCTATATCCTTACATTCATTATGGGATTCGGTGCAATTGTACTTGTACTTGGTGCAGAAGGTGGAGCCTACTTAGCTGCCGATGGTGAGACACTTAAAGGTATGAACAACATGGCTGCTGTATGGTTAGCACACGCTGTTGGTGGAGACTACTTCCTTGGATTTATCTCAGCTGTTGCATTTGCAACTATCTTGGCTGTTGTATCTGGTCTTACCCTTGCTGGTGCGTCAGCCATTTCACATGACCTTTATGCGAATGCGTTTGCAACAAGTAAAGTAGATGAGAAAAAAGAGATGCAAGTCTCTAAAATGGCTACCGTTGCTATTGGTGTTGCTGCGATTATCTTTGGTATCGCCTTTGAGAAACAGAATATCGCATTCGTTGTTGCTCTAGCATTTACCATTGCAGCTTCAGCTAACTTCCCAGTACTCTTTATGTCAATCTTCTGGAAGAAGTTAACAACAAGAGGTGCAGTAATCGGTGGATACATTGGTCTTGCTTCAGCACTTATCCTTGTAATCCTTGGTCCTGTTGTATGGACAAGTATTTTAGGTAACGCTGAACCAATCGTTCCTTATAAATTCCCAGCTGTATTCTCAGTGCCATTGGCATTTATCGCTATCTGGTACTTCTCTATTACTGATAAGTCAGACGATGCACAGAGATGTATTGATGAGTTTGATGCTCAAGATATTAGATGTCAAACAGGTATTGGGGCTTCTGAAGCTTCAGATCACTAAGAATCCTTTGGATACCCATCATAGGTATCCATCATAGTAGAGAGCAATCCTTTTGATTGCCCTCTCTCTTCCATTCCTAACATCTTCGTTGGGAATGCATATGAGAAGTTGTAAAAGAGATACATCTATTTAACATGATACAATTCTTATATGCATTCCACATCTCTTGATGTGGAACGAGATTTTTTTTTGTAATTTTCAAATTTTCACACACTTTCCCACGCTTTGCGTGGGAATACACCATATAGGAGAAGTAATGAAAACTTTTTTACTATTAGGGTTAACGCTTCTTCTTAACATTAGTGCATTCGCAGCTGGTACAATAGAGGGTGAAGTAGAGCGACAACCTCTTAATGTTTCAGCCATTATTATGTTCTTACTTTTTGTTATTGGTACGCTGGGTATCACTTACTGGGCGGCTAGTAGAACCAAAACAGCAAAAGATTTCTACACAGCTGGTGGAGGCATTACAGGTTTCCAAAATGGTCTAGCCATTGCGGGGGACTATATGTCAGCAGCTTCATTTCTTGGTATCTCAGGGCTTGTTTACCTTGCAGGTTATGATGGTCTTATCTACTCCATTGGTTTCCTTGTGGGGTGGCCCATTATTCTTTTCTTAATCTCAGAGAGACTTAGAAATCTTGGCAGATATACCTTTGCTGATGTGGCAGCGTATAGATTAAAACAAAAACCAATTAGAATACTTGCCGCATTTGGCTCTATTGTAACCGTCATTCTTTACCTTATCGCACAGATGGTTGGTTCTGGTAAACTTATTGAGTTACTCTTTGGTCTTCCCTATGAGTGGGCAATTATCTTGGTGGGTGCATTGATGATTATGTATGTAACTTTTGGTGGTATGCTTGCGACGACATGGGTACAGATTATTAAAGCAATTCTACTTCTTTCTGGTGCTACATTTATGGCACTGGCTGTACTTAGCTATTTTGAGTTTAGCCTTGAATTACTCTTTGCTAAAGCTGTAGAGGTACATGATAAAGGTGAGTCGATTATGAGTCCAGGGGGACTGGTATCTGACCCAATTTCAGCGATTTCACTTGGTGTTGCATTGATGTTTGGTACAGCTGGTCTTCCACATATTCTTATGCGATTCTTTACGGTTGCAGATGCTAAAGAGGCTAGAAAGTCTGTATTCTTCGCAACTGGGTTTATTGGGTACTTCTATATCCTTACCTTCATTATCGGATTTGGGGCGATTGTGATGGTACTTAATAATCCACAATATCTAGATATTGCTAAACAAGCGATTGAAGGTGGTTCACCAATATTAGGTGGTAAGAACATGGCAGCGATTCACCTCTCTCATGCCGTTGGTGGTAACTTCTTCTTAGGGTTTATTTCAGCTGTTGCATTTGCAACGATTCTAGCTGTTGTATCAGGTCTTACACTGGCTGGTGCATCAGCAATTTCACATGATCTCTATGCCAATGTATTTAACAAAGGTGGTGTAGATGAAGCTAAAGAGATGAGAGTCTCTAAGATAGCAACCGTCGCTCTTGGCATCGTAGCGATTATTCTTGGTATTGTATTTGAGAAACAGAACATCGCATTCGTTGTAGGTCTTGCTTTTGCGATTGCCGCCTCAGCTAACTTCCCTGTTCTATTCTTATCAATGTTCTGGAGTAAATTAACAACACGTGGTGCAGTTATCGGTGGTAGTTTAGGTCTAGCAACAGCTGTTCTTCTTGTTATCTTTGGACCCATTGTATGGGTGCAAATTCTTGGAAATGAAGAGGCTATTTTCCCCTATAAATACCCAGCACTATTCTCTGTAACAGTATCATTTATCGGTATCTGGTTCTTTTCTATTACCGATAAGAGTGACACAGCATCTAAAGAGATTGCAGCATTTGAAGCACAAAATATCCGTGCACAAACAGGACTTGGAGCAGAGGGAGCATCGGTTCATTAGAAATCTTAGAGAACTCATTTGGATTTTAGTCTCAAACATAACAAGGCTAAAGCCATCGGTTCCTAGTTTTGCAAGAAGTTTTACTGTTACCCTAAATCACACAACAACGCTTTTAACTCTCTATATCCAATTTAAAGTTTTCATGCTATGCTAATGCTATGTTTATACTTCATAATGAGACATTAACTAAGAATCAAACTGAGGTTCACAAATGATAGCACTTCTAGAAAACCTAAAGTCACACCTACCCTTCTCTATTCTGAATGTACAAATGTCTAAACTCATAGAAGAGTCTGCACAAATTGCCTACTATCCAAACCATACAACATTGATTGAAACGGGTACAAAGCCCGATAAACTCTTTTATATTATTAAAGGTAGAGTAGAAGCTAAAGATGACGAAGAGCTTATCGACATCTATCATGAGCATGATACTTTGGGAGGCATTGAACTGGTGGAGAATCAACCATCTCAATACCAATACTTAGTAACAGAAGAGCTTATCTGCTATGAAATCCCCTTAGATACCTTTTTAACACTTTGCGATAACAATAGAGAGTTTAAAGCCTATTTTTTCTCAACCATTGTTGATAGAATGGAGATGAGAAGTGAAAAAAATGAGTACTCCTCTGTAGGTGAGCTTATGGTCGCTAGAGTTGACAGTACACTCTTACATAAAGTCTGTGTGGTAGAAGCCAATACTCCTATAGTCGATGCATTAAAAAAGATGGATGAGTGTAAATCTTCGTCATTAATCATTAATAACCCAGAAGGATACGGTATAGTAACCGATGCTGACTTTAGACACTATATTCTTCATAAAGATGAAGAGCGTTTAGAGACCATTGAACAGATTCAAACTTACCCTATTATTACCATTAATGATGGAGAACTACTCTTTAATATTCTGCTACTGTTAACTGAACGCTCTATTAAACACTTGCCTGTCCTTAATGATGAGGGTGAGCTTATAGGTATGCTAGAACTCATTGATGTCATTAGCTCTTTCTCAAGCCAATCACATCTTATTACAGCACAGATAGAGAAAGCTGAATCTCTTGAGGCACTCATCAGTGCATCTTCGCGTGTTATGGTGATGATTGATACCCTGCATGACAAAGGAGTCAAGAGCAGATACATCGCAAAATTGGTCTCTGAGATGAACAAAAGAATGTATACCAAACTTTTTGAGATGATTATGCCTTCATCGTGGCATAACCGATGTACACTCATACTCTTAGGCAGTGAAGGACGCTCTGAGCAGATACTCCGAACTGACCAAGACAATGCACTGATTTTTGAAGATGGATTTGAACCAGAAGATGTAGAAGAGGTAACACTGGCATTTATTGAAGTACTTGACAAAATAGGTTTCCCTAGATGTGAAGGTAATGTGATGATTATCAATCCCAAATGGCGTAAATCTCAAAGTGAATTTAAACAAAATATAGACAACTGGTTAGAGCATCCAAGCATGGAAGGCTTTATGGATATGGCAATCTTTTTTGACTCTATCGCTGTTGCGGGAGTCACATCACTACATAGTGAGCTTATTGCTTATCTTGTTCAGAGAACATCAGAACATAAAGAGATTATACGTCACTTTGCTAAAGCGATTGAGAATTTTGAGTCGTCTCTTGGTCTCTTCTCTCAGTTTGTTTCACATGATAAAGCACATAAAAATGAGATTGATATCAAAAAAGGGGCACTCTTTGCACTGGTTCATGGTGTTCGAGCATTGGCTCTTGAACATGGTATCACCAAAACCAATACCACTTTACGCATTAAAGAGTTAAACAATTTAGACTATATCAGTAAAGAGGATGCAAAAAACCTCATGGAGGCTCTAGAGGTCATTAACACCCTAAGACTTCATGCTGGGCTAGAGAAGTTTAAAAGGGATGAAGAGGTAGACAACTATATCTCCATTGAGACACTGGGTAAACTGGAAAAAGATTTGCTTAAAGAGGCACTAAAAACTGTTAATGGTTTTAAAAAGACCGTAAGTTATCACTTCCGTCTCTCTATGTTAGGATAGATACATGTTTGAATCACTAAAACAAAGATGGAACCGAAAAAAACTAACTGATGAGCGATTTGCCTTTCTTTTTGATGGAGTACATGAAGATGAGATTGTGGTCTATGACTGCGAAACCACAGGACTCAACCCTAAAAAAGACAACATCATCTCCATAGGAGCTGTCAAAATCAAGGGAAACAAAATCTTAACCGATCAAGCGATTCACATCTATGTTGAACAAGATGAGCAGATAAACCATGAGAGTATTACCATTCATCAGATACGACACTGTGACCTCCATGGTGCCATCCCTGCCCATGAAGCGATAGAGCGATTTCTATACTACATTGGTAACCGAAAACTGGCAGGATACTACTTAGAGTTTGATGTTGCCATGGTCAATAAATACACCAAAAAGCTCTTTGGTATCACCCTACCTAACAGACAAGAGGAGGTATCAGCCATCTATTATGATAAAAAAATTGAGACCATTCCTCAAGGACACATAGATTTAAGGTTTGATACCATTTTAGAGGATTTGAAACTGCCTAAACTTCAAGCCCATGATGCGTTGAACGATGCAATTATGACGGCGATGATTTATCTTAAACTTCAACATGTAAGAAAACTATAATCTCCTTTTTCTTCACTGTGGGAGATAACCCCATATAAACCTATAAATTTTCTATAAATTATAATACTTTATTTGCTTTTTTTAAGCATTTTGCTCTATAGTTTACTTTAAGAAAGTAGTGATACAAAACTCAACATAAAGCAACAACAAAAATAGCGTTATTAAAAAAACTGTTAAAAAATCTCCAAATAAATGTTACTAAACCACACATATTTACTTTTTTTAATCTCTATATCGAATCTAAAATATTCATGCTACGGTAATGCTATGTTGGTACTTCATAATGAAAAAAAGATAAGGAGAAACACGAGATGAACAACATTTTCTACCCAAACGAAGAGCAATTCCAAAACTCACCAATTCCAAATATGGAGACATATAGAGGGTTAGTATCAGATTTTGAAAAAGATTATGAAGGAACATGGGCGAAGTTTGCTGATGAGAAAATTGACTGGTTTAAACCTTACGACAAGGTTTTAGATGAGAGTAATGCACCGTTTTATAAATGGTTCTCAGGAGGAGAGATGAATGTAGCACATCAGTGTGTGGACAGACATCTTGCAACGAAGAAAAATAAAGCCGCAATTATTTTTGAAGGTGATAATGGTGACCAACAAGTTTTAACCTATAGAGAGTTAGCTTATGAGGTTAACAAAACAGCAAACATGTTTAAAAATGAGTTTGGTATTCAAAAGGGTGATAGAGTCGTTATCTATATGCCAATGATTCCAGAGGCTGCTGTAAGTATGTTGGCTTGTGCAAAGATTGGTGCGATTCACTCTATTGTATTTGGTGGATTTAGTGCAGAGGCTCTTAGAGACAGAATCATCGATGCAGAAGCGAAGTTGGTTGTAACTTCTGATGGAGCTTACCGAAAAGGTAAACCATATATGCTCAAACCAGTGGTTGATAAAGCGTTAGAGAGTGGTTGTGAATGTGTTAAAAAAGTATGTATCGTTGAGAGAAATGGTGAAGATATCACGTGGGTTGCAGGAAGAGACTATGCCTATAATGAGTTGATTAAGAGTCAATCACCAAAATGTGATGCAGAACTGATGGAGTCTGAAGACCCACTATTTTTACTCTATACTTCAGGAAGTACAGGAAAACCAAAAGGAGTACAACACTCATCTGCTGGATACATCCTTTGGGCTCAAATGACCATGGAGTGGGTATTTGATGTAAAAGAGAATGATACCTACTGGTGTACAGCCGATATCGGATGGATTACAGGACATACTTACATCGTTTATGGACCACTAGCAGCAGGGGCAACAACCGTTATGTTTGAAGGTGTACCAACATTCCCTGATGCAGGACGATGTTGGAAAATGGTTGAAGAGTATCAGATTAATCAATTCTATACAGCTCCTACAGCTATTAGACTTTTACATAAAATGGGTGAAGATGAGCCAAGTAAATATGACTTAAGTTCTCTAAGAGTTCTTGGAACGGTTGGTGAGCCAATTGACCCTCCAGCATGGAAATGGTACTACGAGCAAGTAGGTAACTCTAACTGTTCAATTGTTGATACCTATTGGCAGACAGAGACAGGTGGACATGTGGTCTCTCCACTACCAGCAGCTACACCAATTAAACCAGCCTGTGCAACTTTCCCTCTACCTGGAATTTCTGCAGAGGTTATTGAAGAGGATGGAACACCTACACCTGTGGGTGAAAAAGGATTTATGTGTATCACTAAACCTTGGCCATCAATGATTCGAAATATCTGGAATGATTCTGAAAGATTTAAAAAATCATACTTTGGTGACTGTAAAAAAGATGGTCAACCTGTCTACTTCTCTGGTGATGGTGCCATGATTGATGAAGAGGGTTACATTACCATTACAGGTAGAACCGATGATGTTATTAACGTCTCTGGTCACAGAATGGGAACAGCAGAAGTTGAAGCGGCGATTAAAAAGCATGACAATGTTGCTTCTGTAGCTGTTGTTGGTAAACCTCATGAGATTAAAGGTGAGGGAATTTTTGCCTATATTGTACTTAAATCAGTACCAATGGAGCATAAAGATGAAATAGCTGATGAACTTGAGTTGATGAAAGAGATTAACGGGATTATCAAAGCTGAGATTGGTGCGATTGCTCTTTGTGATGCGATGGCATTTGTTCCAGACTTACCAAAAACGCGTTCAGGTAAGATTATGCGAAGAATTTTAAGAAGTATTGTTAAGGGTGAGGCTATCACTCAAGACACCTCTACACTTGAAGATCCTAGCATTGTAGGTACGATTGAATCGATTGTGAACAACGATGTATAATTATCTAAAAGACACTAAGGAGAGTACACTTCCCCCCAACAGGCGAAGGGGTACCTCCCCTTCTAAAGAGTATAGTCTTAGTGCAAAAACACGTATTACCATTGTAGAAAACGAGAGCTATTTAGCTCAGAGTATCGCTTCTAAACTCAATGCCATAGGATACCAAACAGAAATTTTCAACTCTGTAGATGCAGCAATGCAAGAGAGTTTTGGAGATATATATCTGATTTCAAGTAATATTCCTGGACAGAGCATTACCCCTTTGATCTTTAAATTCAAATCGAAAGTCATTATTTTAATGGTTAACTACAGCAACAATGATCTTATTGCCAAAGCGTTGCGTTCTGGAGCTAATGATTATATTGTTAAACCTTTTATGATAGATGAGTTACAAAAAAAGATTGAACACTATGCTGAGTATGCCGCACTTAAACAGTCTATTGAGACCTATAAAGAGTATCATGAGTATTGTCTACGAAATATCTATATGGGAGACAAGGTTAATAAGATTGACCCACCAATGGTTATAGAGACCAACTATATTACACTCATTGATAAACTGGTATTTGCTTATGCACAAAAAGTAGGAAAGCTTTTAGCCTTTATTCCTCTTAAATCTAAAAACTGGAAAGAGAAAATTGCACAAACCTCACCAGAACAGATACTCTATATCTCTAACTTGCAAACATTAGCAAAAAATGAGAGAGAAAAATTACTAAAACTGGTTGACGATAAAAAGTTTATTATCTCTACAACTAACCCTGTAGAGACCAAACATAAAACGTTAAATATTCAAACCAACGATAAGCTCTTTGATGGAAATGAAGTGCTTAGTATTGATGAGTATATTATTTTTGTCATTAAACAGTACCAAAAACAATTTCCCGATACCGTGCTGTCTAAAAAGCTAGGCTTTTCCAGAAAAAGCTTATGGGAGAGACGTAAGAAGTATGGTATTTTTAGAGACAAAACAAATAAATAGTAGACTTCTTACAAAACTCTTTAGGAGTCGGAGACTTTAGTCCCGAATAAGGCGAGGCTAAAGCCATCGGTTCCTAGTTTTGAAAGAAGTTTAGTGAAAACTTTTAAAGGATAACAAACATATGGCAAAAAAACTATTTCTAATCATCGGAGCTCCAGGTTCTGGTAAAACGACTGATGCAAGTATCATTGCTGAACAAAACAGTGATAAAATAGTTCACTACTCAACAGGTGATATGCTTAGAGTTGAGGTAGCGAGTGGCAGTGAACTAGGTCAAACCATTGAAGAGTTCATCAACAAAGGTGCTTTAGTACCACTCAATATTATTATTGATACCATCATTTCAGCAATTAGAAATGCCCCAACAGATGTGGTACTCATCGATGGATATCCAAGAAGTACTGAACAGATGACAGCACTTGATGAAATTTTAGAAAAAGAGAGCGAAATTGAACTTACCTCAGTTGTTGAAGTAAGAGTTAGTGAAGAGGTTGCTAAAGAGCGTATTTTAGGACGAGCAGCTGAAGCTGAAGTAGTACGTTCAGATGACAGTGTAGAGGTTTTCTATGATAGAATGAAAATCTATACTGACCCACTTGCTGAAATTCAATCATTCTACACAGACAAAGAGCTACTTAAAGTTATTGATGGTGAACGAACACTTGAAGTGATTGTTGATGAGATGAATGACTTTGTACTAAGTAAAATATAGTTATCTAAAAACTATAGTCCATACTTTTCCTAAAAGTACGGACGCTACCATTATCGAAGGAGATAATATGACACTCATTGAACTGTTTACAGACTACATTAGAAACCAAAAAAATCTTAAAGATTATGTTGAAGAGCGAAAAAACATTAATGACCGTGGTGAATTTAACGACAAAACATTAATACAAGCCGAAGAGGATTTACAGCGTCTCAAAAAAGAGGAGCCTGAAATCTATGCATTGATGTATGAGACACTTGAAAAGTATTATGCCAAAGATGAAGGTCATATCGTAGAGTACCCTATCAACTTTATACGAGAAATCCTCAAGATATATCAAAAAAACATTCCTGCTCAAAAAGTATACGAATGTTATAGAGAAGGACTAACCCACCCTTGTCGTGATGCTTAAGGTATAGTACGAACTATACCTTTAACTCTTTTACTTACTCAGGTAAACTATTACCAAAATCTAAGAAAAAACCCTTAAAATACCACTCAGAAATAGTGATATAGGGGTAAAACAGATGTTCAATTACAAACTACTACAAGAGACATTTTCGGAAGTCATTAGCAACAAATATTTTGAAATGTTTATGATGGGGATTATTGTCTTCTCAGCCATGTTAATTGGGATAGATACTTTTAATCTTGACCCAGTTTATGAAGATATTATCTTTACCTTAGACAGACTCATTACCATTGTTTTTGTCATTGAAATCTCCATTCGTATTACAGCTTATGAAAAGCCATGGCATTTTTTTAAAAGTGGGTGGAATATTTTTGACTTTGTCATTGTGACCATTAGTCTTGTGCCTATTGATGGCAATAACTCCGATGTAGCTCGTCTGCTTCGTATCTTTAGAGTTTTACGACTCATCACCATCATGCCTGAACTTAAAGGAATTATTAATGCTCTGTTTAAATCAGCTAAGTCGATTGGGTATGTACTTATACTGATGTTTATTATCTTCTATATTTTTGCTGTCTCAGGAACAGTCTTTTTTGCAGAGACCAAGTCAGGACTCTGGAGTGATGTGGGAACAGCTCTGTTAACACTCTTTAGGGTTATGACCTTTGAAGGTTGGACAGAGGTGATGTATGAAACCATGGAGATTCATCCTTGGAGTTGGGCATTCTATCTAAGTTTTATCTTTTTAACCACCTTTACTTTTCTCAATATGATTATAGGAATTATTTTAGACACCCTCAACGAAGAGCATAAAAAGGAGAATCAAGAGGCTGAAAATGAAGAGAAACAACTGCTTAGAGATTTAATAGAGCAAAACCGACAACTAAATGAGAAGATTGACAAACTAGAACATACTATTGCTAAGCATCACAAAATATAATTTTATTCTTAAAAAATATTGAGTCTATCAACTAGAAGCCTCAATATGTTATAATTTATAGTAAAAAAGAGGAATAAAATATGATACCGTATGGCATAAGTGACTTTAGAGATATAAAGCTCAACAACTACTACTATATTGATAAGACTCACTTTATTTCTAAGGTAGAATCATATGGGCGTTACCTTTTCTTTATCCGTCCACGCCGATTTGGGAAGTCTCTCTTTTTAAATATGTTGGCTCTCTACTACGATATCTACTTCAAAGATGAATTTGATGCTGTTTTTGGAGACTGCTATATAGCCAATCATAAAACCAAAGAGGCGAGTAGTTACTATATATTAAAGTTTGATTTCTCTGCTGTTAGTACCAAAGGTGATATTAATGATAACTTTAACAGTTACTGCAATATACGCATTGAACACTTCATAAAAAAATATAAATTTGATATAGAAATTCATCGAGATAGACCAGTCCATGAAAATTTGAATATAATATTTAGTGAGTTACGACTGCTTAATGTTCCCCTTTATATCATGATAGATGAATATGACAACTTCATCAACAATATCCTTATGCACGATGAGCATGATTATGAAAAACTGGTTAGTAGTAAAGATGAAGCTCTCTACAAAGAGTTTTTTAAACTTCTTAAAGCAGGAACAACGGACAATGCTTCAAGTCTAAAAAAGATGTTTATTACAGGCGTTAGTCCATTAGCAATGTTTGATGTAACAAGTGGAAGCAACATAGGAACTAATATTACCAATGAGTTGGCTTTTTATGATGCTGTAGGGATTAACCAAAATGAGTTGAGTCAGATATTTAGCCACTATGACTTAGAAAAAGAGCAGTCTAAGATAGATGAGTGGTATAATCACTATAAGTTTCATGAGGAAGTAGAGGAGACAATTTACAATACAGATATGATTCTCTACTATATTAAATCCATTGTACTCACAGGAAAACCTCCACGAAACCTCATAGACCTAAATGTCCGAACCGACTACAGTAAACTACGCTACCTAGTCTATACCAATAACCAACTCAATGGAAACTTCAATACCCTGCAGAGGCTTTTTGGAGATGGTCATGTTACCTCTTTGGCACTCAAAGACAGCTTTAGTGCTTTTGAGATGAAAAACAGTGATAACTTTACTTCACTTCTCTACTATTTAGGGTTAACAACCATAGAGAAGGTAGCCAGAGGTGAGTACTACTTTAAAATCCCCAATCAAACCATTCGGATTATTATGGCTGAGTATATTCAGAAAGCATTAACTGAAAATAAAATATTCAACATCAATCTCATTGAATTTCAAAAAACCATTCAAGAGTTTGCTTATGATAAATCACTGGGGATGTTTAACTATCTTGCTCATGAGATAGAGGAGAAGACAAAAGTACGCGACTACATTGATGGAGAGAACTTTATCAAAGGTTTTCTTATCGCCTACCTTAGCTTGAGTCCTTTTTATGCTGTTCTAACAGAAGAGGAGAGAAACAAAGGGTTTGTTGATATATACCTTAAAAAAGCTCCTAATATAACTGATGATATTGTAGAGGCGATTATTGAGCTTAAGTATATTCCACGAAGCAAGTTTAGCCAAACTAAACTAAGTGAGCAGATAACCCAAGCAACCCAACAGATAAAGCGGTATGGACTCAAAGCATCTGAAAAGGGTATTGTCATTATCTTTAGTGGGTGGGAGATGGTCTATTGTGGGTTTGTTCAAGTGAAGTTATGAAAGCACTAAAAATTCTAATTTTTATACCTTTACTATTTATAGGTTGTGGGGTAAGCTACCATGATGAAGTGGTTAATTTTTCATACGTAGATAATCGTGAACAGACCAACTTTTTTAACCCTTATGGTTACTTTGGTTATGATGTAATATTTGGAGAGCAGTACATTGTTGGTGATTGGGTTTTGTATCACACCTCATCAGACGATATACTCTTCGCTCGTTTTTTTGATGATGCCGAAGTGATGATGGGCGATGCCTCTCGTTATGAGTATGGGGTTTCAAGAGATGGACTGAGTATCTACGTCTCCACAGGTGAGCTTATAGAGATTATCTCTTCAAATATCTACAAACGTTCGGATGGATACGACTGCTATAGAGTTGAGATTAGTAGCAATCGTAGTAGCTCAAGAGCTGACATGTGTCCAAAATATTAACCTATATTTTAGTAAAAAAAATTAATTATAATAGTAATCTGCTAAAATCATACTATGACGAAAAAGCATTTAATTATTTTTATACTATTAACACTATTTATCAATGCTAAAACCTTTACTAAAATAGAGTTTAAAGGTGATGTTGACCTCATAACAGGAGAGTTTGACAGAGCGACCCTACTTAAAATCTGCCATATTGAGTACCCTCCTATCTATAAAGTTTGGAAAGATAATCCAACGTTTGAAGAGACACAAATCGATGGATTTAAAGAGAACTTAACCAAGTACGCCAACAGTATGGGGTACTATAGAGTCAAAGTCAATGCTAAAACTACCGATGATACTATTATTTTAGACATTAGAAAAAGCACCCCTATCAAAATAAAAACGCTTAATTTAGATCAAGAGTTCAAATCACTTTCAGCACTCAGACAGGGAAAACGTTTTAGAACCACAGACTTTAGTCAAACTAAAAAAAAGATTACCCGTCACCTTGAGGAGCATGGCTACCCAGCCTACAATATGGAGGCTAAAGCCTATGTTGACCTTGACTTGTACCATGTAGATATTGATATATCTATCGATAAAGGGGAAAAGCGATACTTTGGAACCACAGAAGTTAACAACAGCTCAAAAATAGACCATGACCTCATTACCGAACAGATAGAATATGAAGAGAAAGAGCTTTACAATGTACTGAGACTCGAAGA
>JAHZJZ010000182.1 GCA_022600655.1 Campylobacterota bacterium
ATTAATAAAAAAATGAGAAAAGGACATATAAAAGACATATCTATAGTGCATAATACTCTTAAGATTAAGAAAAAGGATGAAAGATGGAAAGAAGAAACTTTTTAAGAACATTATGTATACTCCCTGCTATAGGGTTGGTGCCATCATTGGTTAATGCAAGTGTAGCAACTTCAAATGGGGATGTTGTAGGCTTAGAAAAAATCATTACGATTATTCAAAATGATGTAAGACTAAATAAAAGAGTTGATGAAGCTGATATAGCAGATGCCATAGCATCTGCTAGACGAATGAATGAGATTTTAGTTGAAGCAATCATTCAAACGGGTGTAGCGAATGATAAAAAAATTACTACTATGGATGCAAGAGAGTTAAATGACTATATTTTCCACAATTTTCATGACGAGTGGGTAGAGCTTCATGGAGATGATGAAGATGATGGTGAAGATACAGGGTTCCATAAAGTGGTTAATAATGGAGCTAGAACCAAACTGTATGGAAGAAATGCGGTTAATAAAGTAGCAGATGGTATCTACCATTTAGGATTTGACTCTCACTTAAAAAATCGTCTTTTAAACGAAGATGGAAATAAAAATAGCAGTTACGCTAAAGTAGCTTCATGGTTAGATGCTCTTTTACGAGAAGATTTAGAGGCTGGACGACTAGCTAATCCAGATGTTCAAGAGGTTGTAGGTGATACCGATACAGGTTTAGACTATGCTATCTCTATAATCTATAACGATGTTGGTTTACAAAAACGCATCTCTATTGGTGATATGAGAGTGGGTGCAGCTAGTGCCAATACTATGAATGAAATGCTTCTTGAAGCAATAAGTGAAACCAATGCTGCCGAGGGTGGAGCATTTACTATTCAAAATGTTAAAGATATTAATGCGTACTTGGTAGCAAATCATGCTGATACATGGGCAGAAGCTCATGGTGATGATGAGGAGACAGGTGAAGAGACAGGTTTCCACAAAGTACAAAATGATGGAGCTAAAACCAGACTTTATGGTAAAAATGCTGTTAATAAAGTTTTAGATGGTATTTACCATTTAGGTTTTGAGACCAATCATGCACGAAGACTACTTAATGAAGATGGCAACAAAAATGTTAGCTTTAAAAATGTAGCTTTATGGCTAAACAATCTTTTGTCTGATGAGTTAAGTAATCAGACTATTTAAAAATCTACAATAGACTTCTTTCAAAACTTATTTGGAATCGGAGACTTCAGTCCCGAACATGACGAGGCTAAAGCCATCGGTTCCTTAAAGTTTAGTAACCCCCTCACAAATTTAATATAACACACTTCTTCTCAATAATCTTTTTAAAAAATTAAAAAGGACATATTTTCGACATACCCTTGTGTTATTCTCTTTTTAATAAAGAAAAAGAGGAGAATTTCAGATGACAAATCAATTCATAAAATTCAGTGTTGTAATCTCAGCACTTTTAACCCTTACTTTGAATTCTGTAATAGCAGAAGAGAATTTAATTCAAAATGGAAGTTTTGAAGACTACACAGCTTACAGTGACCATGGAAAATGGAAAGAGGTTACTTTTTATAACTGGAGTGGAAACGGAGAGGTGTGGAACAGTAAAATTGGTAAAATGGCTACAGATGGAGAGCATAAAATAGAGCTTGACCTTAGAAGAGAGGTAGATGAACTCAGTCAAGTTGTAACTACTGTTGAAGGTCAAAAGTACAAACTCTCTTTAGATGCTTATGCACGAAAAAGTAATAGTTCTGATTTTCAAATTTTAGTTGACGGAGAAGTTGTTTCGACATTTATACCAGATAAAAAATGGGCAGAGTATAGTGCTTATTTTACAGGAACAGGAGATGAACAGCTGGTTTCACTTAGAGAAGTTGAGACTCAAAACAATGGTTTGGGAACAATTATAGATAATGTGAAACTCCAAGAGAGTAATGAGCTAATTGTTAATGGGAGTTTTGAAGAGTTCACTATAACCAGTGACCATGGAAAATGGAAACTTGTTAATTTTAATGGTTGGGATGGTGCTGGAGAGGTTTGGAATAACCGAATTGGAAAGCGTTCTACTAAGGGTGCTAATAAGATTGAACTTGATGCAGGAAAAGAGTTAAATATTTTAACTCAAACGGTTACAACTGAAAATCGTGTTGAATATGCTTTAAGTTTAGATGCGTATGCACGAAGAGTAAAGAGTTCAGATTTTGAAATTTGGGTTGATGACACTAAACTAGAAATGGTGACTCCTACAAAAGAGTGGAAAAACTATAGCGTTAAATTTTTTGGAAATGGAAAGGCTCAAAAAATTCAGATTAAGGAGATTGATACTCAAAATAATGGATACGGAACAGTTATTGACAATGTAAGTATGAGAGTAACAGGTGCATTAGAAGTAACTCATGCACAAGATATTGCTCAACGGTTTGGAATAGCAACTCAACCTGCTAAAGATGGATACTACTATTATGGTTCTCCTGATAAAATGATTGATGGGAATGATAGCACTTTTAATCATAC
>JAHZJZ010000183.1 GCA_022600655.1 Campylobacterota bacterium
AAAGTTTAATTACTTTTATTTTACAAAACAGTGGTAGATTATCAAAAAAGAAAAAAGAGAAATACTATGAACAGTTAACAGAACAAGAGCTTGAGGGGATAGAGAGTATTGTAGGGGAGTACTTTACGATAAACAGATAATAATATTAACCCCCTCAGGAGGGCAAAACTTCGTCTAAAGTTATCTTAGGTTTACTAATACAAAAACCCAAATAACCAAAGAGGAATCTTGTGACCAAACCCTACCTCAATATCATCACATGCCAAAAATGAGTTAGGTATATCTTTTATCTGTTTAAAAGTTTTGTTTTTTCCACCTACTTCATAGGTATACTTCTCTTCCAAGTAAAAATCTCCTTGGGTTGCTGAGTAGACTCCTTTACTGTTTAGAGTGTTTTTTTGAATATAATAGTTTGTTAACTGATTCATAAAAAAACTTTCTCGTACATTGCCTATTTCAGGGGTGGTTGTATACATAAGATTGGTATTGGCAAGATAGATTTTTTCAGGTTTGTCAAACGCTTTCATAGAGAGCGATGATTTCATTAGAAGTTTAATTAGTCCTGCATCATCAAGCCTAGCCAAATACTCTTTGATGGTTCGGTCATCTTTTACATCTGTACTCTTTTTAAGACTGGCTATGGTGGGGGTAAAGGGTACATTTTCCATAATGACTGCTAAGAGTAGTTTAATTTTTTTGATGCTTCGTCCATTGAGAGAGGGGTAGATATTGAGCAGGTCACTCTCTATAGAGACATTGATGTTCTGTTTGAGTGTTTGAAAAAAGAGAGCCACATTTGGCATACTCAAATAGTAAGGGTAGTATCCAAATTGGAGATAGTCTTTAAAAAGAGGAATGATTTTATGGTCATTTTTTTCCAAAGTAGCACAGAGGGTATCAGCAATAGATTGATGGTTGTTAATTATCTCTTCTAATGTATAAGCACCGAGTTGATACCGATAATGAAGCTCTAAAAACTCTCTAAAGCTCATGCCTACCATAGTGTAAACAATAGCCCGACGGCTAAGATCATGAGAGCCTTTGTGAATCTCTAGTGCCGAGCTACCACTAGCAATCACTTTGAGTTTAGGAAAGCTATCATAGATACTTTTTAACTCTTGTGACCAGTTATCATATTTATGTATCTCATCCAAACAGAGAAGTTTCCCTCCTTGAATTTCAAAAGCTTCAGCAATCTCATAGATACTCTGTTGACTGTTACTAATATCATCTAGTGAGATATAAAGGGCTTCATTATTTTGTTCATAAGCACTCATATATTGAGCAATAGTGGTTGTTTTCCCAATACCTCTAGCTCCTAAAATAATAGAGAGTCTGTGTTCAAGTGCTTCGTTTTGTATAAAGTATCGTCTGTATTCGAGGTTATTGTTTTTGACAAAGAGATGACTTTTTCTAAAGAGTTCTGTTAGCATTTTTTGTCCAGTATGTATTTTACTACCATTATATCATGTTAAAGTATGTAATACAATACATATATTATTGAATGTAGGGTTTTTTTGATGAATATATGGAAAACCCTAGGTAAATCCGATGAGATTCAAAAAGTCTCCAACTCAAAAATATTAGAGGTAAAATCATCACTATGATGGCAGGTTCGTTTGATTTCAGCCATCGTGATCTTCTGTTTACGAATCTTTTCACCTTTATAAGCATTAAGGTAGAGCTGGTAAAAATTGATAGAGAAGCTTCTTAAAATTGAAATAGAAAAAGGGTTGATATAAGCAATATGCTCATCCTCTTTGGTGAGTTTATCTAAATGATAATGATAGGTTTCCACTCGCCAATGAGCTAAAACAGCATCATGAAACTCTTTTGCTGTGGCTTTAAAGTTGGCAATAAGATACTGTATGGTTGTGGTTACTTCACCTGTTTTACTATCTGTTACCTCCTTGGTAATACGAATAATGGTCTGTATATTCTCAAAATCACCATAAAACATTACTAAGTTACAATGTTGATTTTCAAAAATATCCACGCTTCTACGGGTAATGTTATTGCCTTCAATGGTGAATGCACCATTTTTATAACTGCTTGTTGCTTCTAAAAAAGTTGATACAACCTCTTTGGCTTTATCTCTTAAGCCCTCTTGGTTTCCTTTAATCTTGGCAATGTATCTTCGATTGGTTATGTTAATAGAGTTCAATAAGTCAACTTGGGATAAAAGAACATCAAATGAGAATATCTGTTGCTCTTTACAAAAGAGATTATCTTGTAGTAACTCTCTAAATGCTGGGATTTCACTTAACTTCCCTCTCTCCATAAACTTGTGTCCTACTACAATTTTTGAATCCTTATCCAAGACATTTAAAATTGATTTATGGCTCTCTTGGGTATATTGTCCACTGACATCACTTCCTCTTAACCATTTACCATCAATTGAGACATTATCTAAATTTACATAAGGCTGAAAATGGTTTCGAAACACCACCTCTAACTCATTGTTATCTGTATTCATCAATAGGTGATGTAGTGTTGAACGAGAGGGTATATTGACTTTATCTTTTTTAAAGAGCTTTTTAAACACCTCATTCTCTTCATTATAGCTCATCCAACAATGTAAATCTTTAAAGGTTACATACCCTTTTAACAGTCCAAACAGTGTCATGAATAACACTTCGTATAACGGATACTCTATTTTGTGGGTATCTTTTCTAAAATCGGTAATTGTTTTTAGTTGCTCTAACAGTTCTATTTTCTTTTTCATCTTCATTGGTTTGCTCTCTTCAAATATCTTTTTGAAATTAGAACTAATCTTCTTTAAAGTTAGATGAATATTTCATCGGATTTACCTAGGAAAACCCTTGAAATTGGTTTTCTATATTTTATATTAAAGCGATAGTGTTTTTTGTACATTTTATTTGGTATCTTTATCGTAAATTTTGGAAAAATATGAAGGGATGCTGGAAAACTAATGTTTTTCGTTGTATTCATTACTATACTTTAAATAGCTTGCCCTTTTAGTTCATTAATTTATGGATAATTAAC
>JAHZJZ010000184.1 GCA_022600655.1 Campylobacterota bacterium
ATCTCACTATAAGCTTTGATTGTATTAAAGTTTTTATTGATTAATGCTTCCGCCATAATTGAACGACAACTATTCCCCGTACATAAAATCAGCACTTTCTTCATTTTATTCCTTCACATTTTTAAATATAAGCCATTATCATAGCTTTTTTTCTAAAGAATTTGCAATAATAACACAATAAAACATCAAAATACATATAAGAACAAAATTAACTTTACTTGTAAAGATTATGTAACTATTTGGCTCAAGAATATGTTATTATTTTATATGCATTTATTTAAACTTTTACTATTAACACTTATTATTACCACTGCTACCTTTTCAAAAGAGCCTATACCCCCTGTAGAGTACAATTTTTTAGCCAAAAAAGAGGTTCAACGATTTATTAACAAAATGGTCAAACAACACCACTTTAAACGTAGCTATATTACTTCCGTACTACAAAGTGCTAAACTTGACCAAGAGACACTTGATAGATACACAGGAAAATATAAAAAAGGTAAAACTGATGGTACGTGGGAACGATATAAAGCTCATGTTCTTGACCCCATCTCTTTACAAAAAGCCAAAGATTTTAAAGAAGCCTACTACCCAACACTTAAACGTGCCAGTGATGAGTATGGTGTTGATATGGAGTATATCGTTGCTTTTATCGGTGTTGAGAGTAAATTTGGTGAATATACTGGAGACTTTCATATTATTGATGCCTTGGCAACCCTAGCCTTTCATAAAAATCGTATGAAAAAGTTTTTTAAATCAGAACTTGAAAATCTCTTTCTACTCTCAAGAGAAGAGAACCGTACTATTGATGATATGTATGGTTCTTTTGCTGGAGCTATGGGCTGTGTTCAACAAGTTCCATCAGTACAGAGAAAATTTGATATGGACTACAATCAAGATGGTATTAAAGACCCATGGGACTTAGAAGACTGTATTGGTATTATTGCTAGTTTTATGCATCGCAAAGGTTGGGAAAAAGGAGCTACAGTAGCTGTTCCAACCAACTTTAAAGGGAAACGATTTAAAAAACTCAAAACTTCACGTAAAAAAAAGTACTCAACTAAAGTACTTAAAAAGTACGGTATAGAGGCTAATAAACCATTTAATGAATCAAAAGCCTATCTTCTAAAAACCTACAACAAAACCCATGATGACGTTTGGATGGCAGGAAAAAATTTTAGAGTACTTACTAAATACAATAACTCAACAAATTATGGAGTAGCCATTTATCTTATTGCCCAAGAGGTTAAATAATACGTTATAATATGCAAGATGAGAACTATAGGAGTAAAAAGTATGACCGATGGAAAAAAAGAGTTAAGTAGTGAACAACACACCCTCTATATTGAGACAATTCCAGAGCATAAAAGAGCTATTGATAAAGAGAAAAACATCTATGAAATTACTCCTAAACATAAACGGTATCGGGTTTATATAGGAAGATTTCGTGAACTGAGAAAAGGACTTCATTCTGTCTTTAATGAACTAAGAGAAGCCAAAGAGCATGACTATCTTGAGTTTATGATTAGTTCAGGTGGTGGCATGGTATTAGAAGGACAGCAGTTTTATAACCTTATTCAAGAAAAATTCTATGGTCGAACTGTTGCTTACTTAGACAATCATGGTTACAGCATGGGTGCTTTACTGTTCTGTATGGCAGACAAACGGATTATCTACCCTTATTCTGACCTCATGTTTCACAACTACTCTGGTGGAGCCATAGGTAAAGGTGGAGAGATTAAGGCACGTATAAAACATTATCATAGAACATTAAAACAGTTTTTTCATGATATTATTGTAAAAAAAGGCTTTTTAACAAATGATGAGTTTGAGCAGATGCTAATCGGTCAAGACTACTGGATGGATGCTAAAGAGTTGTGTAAAAGAGAGATAGCTACCCATGTTATTGTTGATGGTGAAGAGCTTACGGCAAAAGAGTATCTTAAACGATTAAAAAAAGATAAAAAGAGTAAGAGTAAAGCTTCAAAACCTACTAAAAAATAAGTAGGTTTTCTTAACATTATTTATTCTCAATCAAGTGAGTAAATGATGCATCAATTGTGGGGTATTTAAAACTAAACCCTGCATCTAAAAGTGCTTGAGGAATAACCTCTTTAGAACCTGTTAGAACAGTTGAAGCTTCTCCATACATAAGCTTGAGTGCCAATATAGGTAAAGGTAATATAGTCAGACGGTTTAAAGCTTTTCCTAATGCTTTGGTAAAAACATGGTTGCTAACAGGATTAGGGGCAGTAGCATTAAATGTGCCTTCTAACTGTTTTTCAATAACAAAATCATAAATACGCATTAAATCTTCAATATCTATCCAACTGCTTACCATTTTCCCATCACCAATAATTCCACCCACTCCCATCTTAAAAGGTGTCAACATCTGTTTTAAAGCACCACCTTCAAGACCTAAGACAACACCAAAACGTAAAATGGTTGTTGCTTTTGTACAGGCATTAGCTTCAGCTTCCCAATTAGAAGAGAGGTTGGCTAAAAAGTCATTACCTAACACACTACAGGTTTCATCACACCTTACATTATCAGGATAAATTCCAATAGCAGAAGTAGAAATAAAGTGTTTAACATCACTTTGATTAACCGCTTGAACTATCTTTTTTGTACTATCTAAACGACTACTTACCAATACTTGTTTATAAGGATCACTCCATCGCTTAATAATGGGTGCTCCAGCTAAATTAATAACGACATCAACACCTTC
>JAHZJZ010000185.1 GCA_022600655.1 Campylobacterota bacterium
AAACTTAAAGTTAATTTAATATTTGTTTCAGTTTTGCCTGTATACGTAACCATACTTTATGATTTATGGCAGGAAATCCTGCATAAGTTTTACCACCTTCTAATGATTTAGTCACTCCACCTTTTCCAGCAATAGTAGCAAAATCACCAATATGAAGGTGTCCTGCACTAGCACTCTGCCCTCCCATCACCACATTTCTACCCGTTGTGGTTGAACCAGCCAATCCAACTTGAGAAGCGAAAAGCGAATGCTCTCCCACGTCGCAGTTATGGGCTATTTGAATTAAGTTATCTAACTTTGTACCTCTGCGAATATAGGTTGTTCCAAAAACAGCTCTGTCAATAACACAGTTTGCCCCTATCTCCACATCATCTTCAATGACAGCATTACCATTTTGATAAATTTTAATATGTTCACCCATTTTCGTATGAGCAAAACCATAACCATCTGAACCAATAACCGTTCCAGAGTGAACCGTACAACGCTCTCCTATTTTAGAGTGATGATAAATAGTGACATTAGGGTAGATAAGTGTGTTAGAACCAATCGTACTGTTATCACCCACATAGGCTCCAGCCATTATAGTAACATTGTCTCCAAGTACTACACCTTTACCAAAAGAGGCTCTCTCATCAATATCACACCCCTCACCTACTGTAGGCTCTTCACCTTGAGTCTCTATTTTATGAGCAAAAAACTTAGAAGCCAATGCCAATTTCAGATAGGCTTCATCGGTGATTAATGCGATTGTATTTTCAGGTAGTAAGTCGGCATATTTTGCTTCTATTAAAACAGCTGCTGCTTTAGTTTCAGAAAGTTGATTAATATATTTGGAGGAGTTAAAAAAACTTAATTGTGTGGAAGTTGCTTCACTTAAAGTGTGGAGTCCATCTATCTCTATATCTTCAAAAGAGAATTCAAGATTGATTTTTTGACATATTTGACTTAATTTCATATTTTTCCTATCAAGAGCAGAGACATCGCTCTGCCCCTACATTATTCATTTTATCGCTCTATCGCAACAACCCCACCACGAACAATCTCTATAGGATTATAACGTCCACTCGCCTCAATAAAGTGTTTAACACGACATGGTTCATCTGCTACCATACCGATAAACATATCAACACCAACATTGACAATTCCACCATTATATGCACCACATAAAGCTTGAATATCTGCTAAACTCTCCTCAATTGGGAACTTAACCAGTACCATCTCTTTTTCAACCATCTCTTCATGCTCTACCACTTTGTAAACAGGAACTAGCTTATGAAGTTGCTTGGTAATTTGCTCTATAATTCGCTCACTACCTTTGGTGACAATGGTGATACGAGAACGATTGGTTTCAGGAATAGGAGCTACAGTTAATGCTTCAATATTGTAACCACGCCCAGCAAAGAGACCAGAAACACGAGAGAGAACAGAACTTTCATTCTCTACTAAAACCGATATTACTCTTCTTACTTCAGCCATTACTTCTCCTCCTTTTTATCTGCTAGTATCATATTATACAACGCTCCACCTGCTGGAACCATTGGGAGTACATTTTCAAATCTATTGACAGCAACATTTACAAAAGCGACTCTATCTTGCTCAATAGCATCTTTAATCGCTGCATCGAACTCCTCTTTGGTTGTAACATCATAACCAATTCCACCACACGCTTCAGCCACTGCTTTGTAGTTTGGTTGGTAACTTAAATCTGTCTCAGAGAATCGCTCATCATAGAAAAACGATTGCCATTGACGAACCATTCCAAGGAAGTGGTTGTTTAAAATAACATTGATAACTGGTATCTTATACTCAGAAGCAGTTACCAGCTCTTGCATATTCATCAAAATTGAACCATCACCTGTAATGTTAATTACGGTCTTCTCTGGACACCCTTTTTTAGCCCCAAGAGCTGCAGGAAAACCAAAACCCATGGTTCCAAGTCCACCAGAGTTAATCCACTGTCTTGGTCTATCAAATGGGTAGTGTTGAGCTGCCCACATCTGGTGTTGACCAACATCTGAAGTGATAATCGCCTGTTCACCAAGAAGTTCACCAATTCTTTCGATTGCCCATTGTGGTTTAATCACCTCATCACTATCTTGATAGGTGAGTGGATGTAAGTTATCATAACGATTAAGTACCTCTCTCCAGTCAGCATATCTTTCAGGTTTTATTTTACTCTCAAGCCCAGTAATCATCTTCTCAAGTACGATTTTAACATCCCCAACAATAGGATAGTCAACATCAACCAGTTTACCAATGTTTGCCGCATCTATATCGACATGAATGACATCGGCATACTTAGCAAACTCAGAAAGCTTACCTGTAACCCTATCATCAAATCTAGCCCCTAAAGAGATAACCAAATCGGTCTCAGACATCGCCATATTTGATGAGTAGTTACCATGCATTCCTAACATACCTTGAAGCAGTGGATTAGAATCACCCATAACCCCTCTAGCCATCAAGGTCTCAACAGCTGGTATCTGACCAATCTCAGCCATTTTACGAACCAAGTCACTGGCATTTGAAAGTACAACCCCACCACCAATATAAAGCAGTGGTTTTTTTGCCTTTAAAATCGCCTCAACAGCTTTTTCAATCTGTCTGTTATTACCTTTAATGGTTGGTTTATAACTCTCAATATTGACAGAGTCAGGATAGACAAAATCCCCAAACTCAGCGGTAATATCTTTAGGGATATCTACCAGTACAGGTCCAGGTCTTCCACTTCTAGCGATGTGAAATGCCTCTTTCATAATACGTGGTAACTCACTCAGTTCTCTAACCAAGTAGTTATGTTTTGTACATGGTCTTGAAATTCCTACAGCATCAATCTCTTGAAAACCATCTGTCCCAATTAATGATAAAGGAACCTGTCCAGAGATAACCACCATAGGAATCGAATCCATATAGGCTGTAGCCAACCCTGTAACAGCATTGGTAAATCCAGGTCCACTTGTTACCATGGCAACACCTACTTCTCCTGTTGCTCTAGCATAACCATCAGCCGCATGAACAGATGCTTGTTCATGCCTATTTAAGATGTGTTCAAACCCATCTTGTTTATATATCTCGTCATATACATTCATGATAGCACCACCAGGGTAACCAAATACGGTCTTTACACCCTCGGCTATCAGTGCCTCACAAACCATCTGTGCACCATTCATCTTCATGAACTCTTGCTCCAATCGTTTTTGAATTTTGGGGCTGATTTTATCTAAAATAGGATAAGAACGGTCTGAAATGTTTAGTATCAACAAAATCCTAACTTAAAAATGTTCGATAATACTTCAATAACACTTCTGTAGTAAACTAACACTGTTAAAACAACTAAAAAAAACAATAATAAGGAGTTTATGTATGTTACAAGTTTTAGATATGGAGTTAGAATTACGCCAAAATTATGTTGACAGTGATGTTACAGAAAGTATTGTTCGTT
>JAHZJZ010000186.1 GCA_022600655.1 Campylobacterota bacterium
CTTCTAAAACCATTATTACTCAAATTCAAGAAGATAAAAACATTAGCAATATTCGAGATGAGATTGGTGCAGATGAAGTGATTATCTATCGTCCTTATGTTAAACATGATATCTGTGGTATTGCCTATATTAACCATGGTCAAGTAGATTATGCTTTTGCCCATATTTCAATTAATTGTTCTAGTTATCATACAGCTCATGAGGTGGGTCACTCTATGGGGCTTTACCACTCAATCAAAGAGCATCCTCATGTAGGTTATGCAAGAGGACATGGTGTGGAGAATGAATTTAGCACCATTATGTCATATACTGAAAACTTTAACGCTAACAAAATTTATAAATTCTCTAGCCCAAAACTTAATTGTAATGGGTTTCCTTGTGGTATTGAAGAGGGTGAAGAGTATGAAGCAGATGCTGTTAAAGCTCTACAGAGTAATGCCTTTAACCTTTCAAAGTTTAAAACCCATACAGTCACTCTAGAGGAGCTAAAAAAAGCAAAACAACAATATGAAAAGTATAGAGATGAGTTTACAAGCATAAGCCAAACCTTAGAAAAAATTCAAGAGGAGTATCAGAAGGTGGAAGAGGCGTATAACCAAACACTCTCCGTATCAAAAGCTGAGATAAACAACTATCAAAAACGCAAATCTGAGTACTTAAGACTTAAAAATAATCTACTAATAACAAAAGCTCAAAAATATTATGATAAAAGCTTAAGACCTTTAACTGAAAAACTCAAAAAATATAAATTTTCTAATCTATATGTCACTTTAACTAAAAAAAATAAACTAGAACAGACATACAAAACCTATAAAAGTAATATATATGACATTGCTCAACAAAAACTTGAAAGAGCCGAACAGTTTTATTTTAAACTTCAAAATCTATATGGAGTAAACAATGCAGACTAAACTCTATGCAATTAGCATCTCTACTGTTATTAGCTTTTTTCTCTATCAAATTTTAGTTATTGATACAAATATTAAACAACCTACTCTTTCAACTCTAACACCTACTCCACCATCTAGCAATGAACTTCCTGAGATTGATGATAAAGAGCTTATAGCTCTCTTTAACGACATCTCTCAATTAGAACCTCATACAAAAAATCTAGGTAAACAGCCCTTATCGGATAAAACCATTAATATATTTACCGAAGTTGAGAGTGATACAATAGAAGAGAAGTTTTTAGCTAAAGAGGGAGTTACTCCTCTACTAACCGTAAATCTTGATAAAGAGAAGATTCAATCACTACAGGTAGGTGAAAAAATCAGACTTCCTCTCGTTGGACAGGTAGAGTATGAGTCTATAATTAATGAAAAGACTCGTCATAATAATGGAAGTTTCTCACTGCTAGGGACACTTACAAATTATGAAGAACCATACAGTGTAATTCTAACGCAAGGAGAGGAGTATAGTTTTGCCACACTCTCTACCCCTGAAGGTACTTTTGAGATTGAAGCAGAAGAGGATCAAGGTTATGTCTATGCTGTTAACGATATCGACAATGCGTGGATAGACTATAGTAAAAGTGACATCTTAACGCCGTAATTTCTCTATTTTCTTTTTTGAACTCTCTATCTGATTTTTTGCTGTTTGCAAATTTTCTACCATATCATTATACTCCCCTGCCAATTTTGTACTTAGCCCCTGTGCTCTCTCTTTTGCCTCTACTAGGATTCTCTTTTTTTCATCAAATATCTTAGAAAGTTTTGCTATTTTAAACACCAAATTTTCATGTTCTACTTTTAAACTTTCACTCTGATGTTTTAACTCCATAAAACTTTTTTCTTTCTCTTCTAGCAGAAGATTTTTTTCTTTAACAAGTGTGCTTAACCGTCTATTATCTTTTGAAATATCCTTAACACTGCCTAAACGACACTCTGATTTTAAACTCTCAATCTCATTATTATAATAGGCTAAGAACTCCTCTTTCTCTTGATACTTCTGATTCAAATTTTTAGCTTCAAGTTGCAGTTCGATTCTACTGTTCTCTTTAAACTCAACCCTATTTTTATACTCTTTAATGGAATGGTTAACAGACTTTAATTTCTCTTCGTATTCTAAAATCTCATTCTCTCTCTTTTGGATATCTTCTTGAACTTTTGTACTCTCTTCTTCTTGAAAGGCTATCTTCTCTTCTAGTTCACTAAGGAGAGGAGTATATAACTCTTTAGCTTTTAACTTTGTATATAGATATCCTAAAACTAACCCTAAAAGCAGTGCCAAGAGCAAACAAATTTTTAGATCTTCCATTAAACCTAGAATAATATTTTCCATGACTACTCCTCCCTTTTAACTTTTTGAATATTTTTATTATACAAGTGCTTTACCTTATCAAACCATCTACTTCCTCGTTTACGCTCTTGCAATAATCTTCTTTTTAAATTCAATAAAAATGCACCCTTTTCATTTTTATGAATAATTTCAGAAACTGTCTCGAAAGAGATTTCTTCTCCACTTTTCTCTTTTTGCTCAATATATTGAAGGGCTAACTCATAATTATTAGCCATGGTTTCACTCTCTTCTAATTCATCTATAATAGTTGCTCTCTTTTCGTTATATTGCTGCTGAGTATGATTTATATTCTCTTCTACTTGATAAATTTTTTCCTCTTGGCTACTAATATCCTTTTCTATTTTTTTTAATTCACTATTTAAACTTCTGCTCTTGGCTTTAAGTGATGTTATTAATCTCTCTAAGACTTCATGCTCTTCTAAAACATCATGAACTTTGACTTCTGCTTCAGATATCTCTTTTTTTTGCTCTAACAGTGCTGTACTGGCTTCTCTTATTTTTGAAAGTTCTTCTAGTGCTTTGTCAATATTTTTATCGGTTAACTCTATCTTCTCCATAATTGAATGATTTGAATTTTTAAAACTTTCGTTTATCTCCTCGATATAACTGTCTCTTTCAATATAACTCTCTAAACGCTCTGTTTTAATACGTAAAGAGTCTTTATTATCCAGATATTGACTTTTACTACTCTCTAGGGTTCTTTCATTTTTATGAAGCTTTTTTAGGCTTTGTTCATCTTCATACTCAAGACTATCTATCAACGCTTCATATTTGGCTCTATATGACCAACGTCTTAAACCCCAACCTATTAAAAAGCTAAATAGCAGGGTAATTGCTAATAAAACATACCCATAGAGTAGTTCAGCATTTTTGGTAGAGATATTAAGCATAGGTTTTTCATCATGAGAAGTAGCAGATACTGTATTGTTTAAAATAGTAGGAGGAGTCTGGACTCTTAAATTTTCAACGCTTTGCTTCACCTCTAAAGGTTTAGAAACGTTGTATTCAACAATAAGTACCTCTTTATGCTTTTGAATACAAAAAAAGATTAAAATAGCACCTATCACTAACCCAAACAACATTATTAGTTTACTTCCCATGGCACACTCCTATGAAATTTTGTTATTAATTATACAAAATATCACCTTTAAAGAGGTGCGATAAGAATTATTAATGTTATTATTAAATTTTTTACAACAACAATGTGATTTTAGAGTGTCACATTCTCTAAAAACTCAATATCACCCCAACGAATAACAATTAAATCAATCGAAAAAACCATATCTAAGTTTTTTACTTTCATATAGTACTGAGCTGAGTTGATTACTTTACGTAGTTTAGTGGGTGTAAAGTTATAAATGGGGTCAAAATCAGCCTCAGCTGATTTTACTTCTATAAAGTGCAATACCCCATCCTGCATCGCAATAATATCTATCTCACCCAGTTTCCGAGCATAGTAGTTTCGCTCAATAATGCGAAACCCCTCTGCTTCAAGAAAAGAGAGTGCTAATTCTTCATTTTGATTGCCGATTACCTTGTTAAGTTCATTTCGCATAATTGAGCCTTTATATTTTTCTTTCAATTATACATAAAAAATAGAAAAGTATACAAAAATATGTCAAATTGTCATATTTTTATTGAGGCACCACAGAAACCCGAAGCGATTTAAACCTCGCCGTCATTATCAACTCATCACACTCATCCCCAAAAATAGCATTGATTCTAGAACGAGCATGATGAAAAGTGGTAAAGAGCGTACGAGGCTTCACTTTATCAGTATATTTCACATTAAGTACAGAAGTCTCACCATACTCTGTTTTTAAAATGACCTTATTACCAAACTTCCCCTCATCTTCTACCGAAGCCAAAAGGGTATCTTCACTGTGGTTATTATAGAGCTTTGCTGTATGTTTGGTCTGTGCAGCGTTGTTATAGTGTGCCAACGTTCGACCTGTGGTCAAGTAGAAACCATCCAGTCCATCGGCATAGAACTCTTTATCTAAAATCTCTTGAATCATTCCTCTAAGTTCATACTGATGGTAGACAAATTTACCAAGACCATTATCAGTTCTAAAATCTAGTAGGTGTAAAATTGGTGTATCTTCATGGTAGATTGGCCACTGCATCCCTCGTTTTCTATGTCGTGCCAGTCTGTAATATTGAGCTCCAGAGAAGCGTCTATGAGCTACCTCTGTCACCTCTTGCCAAACCTCTTCACTGGTCTCATGTTTAAAATCATGACCCAACTTCTCGGTTAATAACTTCAATACTTCCCAATCATCAGGTAAATCTGACTGAACCAAAGGTTGTGAAAGATGTAGACGACGCATGGCATTGACATAAACACCCGTCTTTTCATAAGCAGAACGCACACCAATAACAATATCAGCATACTGAGCAACATCGGTCATAAACAGCTCTTGAACCATTAAAAAGTCTAAGTTTTCAATCGCTTTTTCTATCTTGTTAATATTAGGGTGAATATGTGTCAAATCCTCACCCATATTGAGTACAGCTTTAATCTTGCCATCTATCATACCATCAATAAGTTGTGGTGTCATAAGCCCCACATTTGGTGCATCTTGATAGTCAGGTAAGTAGTATGGAAGACAACCCATATCACAAGCACCCTGAACATTATTTTGACCACGAAGAGGCATAAGCCCTGCTCCACGCTTACCAACATTTCCTGTCATCAATGCCAAGTGGGTAATCGCCATAACAGCGTATGAACCATCAAGGTGTTCTGTAATTCCAAGTCCCCAAAATATCATCGACTTCTTTACAGCATACTCACGAGCAATGTTTGGAATCATCTTCGCCAAATACTCATACCCCTCTACCTCTTTAAAGAAATCAGGGTTCGCATAAGGGTCATTTAAAATCCCCTCTTTAAAGGCTTCAAAACCCTCTGTACGGTTGTTTATAAAGGACTCATCATAAATCTCTTCATTGATAATCACATACGCCATCATGTTTAAAATCAGTAGATTGGCTTCATAAGGGATAATACAATTGTGCTTTGCATACTTCACCATTTTGGTTTCACGCACATCGATAATGGCTAAGTTGTTCTCTTTTTTCGCCACATCAATAATACGATTAGAGACAATAGGGTGAGCCTCCATGGTATTCGAACCAATAACTACCATAAACTCTGTATCGTAAATATCATTAAAAGGGTTAGTCGCAGCCCCCTCTCCTATGGTGGTCTTCATCCCTTTAAGCGATGGTGAGTGACAAACCCTAGCACAGTTGTCTACATGAGGAGACTCCATCGTCTCACGACAAAACTTCTGAAAAGAGTAAGAACTCTCACAGTTGGTTCTAGCTCCACCAATGGCACAGAAACTCTCAGCTCCAAAGGTATCTTTTATCTCTTGAAGTTTTAAAGCAGCAATGGAAGTAGCAACCTCCAAGTCACATGTCCAAAAGGTGTCATCAAAAACTTTCAGCTTATCTGCAAACTGCTCTTTTAATTTTGGGTTCTTATCCATAAAACTTCGACGAACACGAGGTTCACGAATACGTTCATCAGAATCAACAAAATCAAAACCAAACTTACCTTTGATACAGAGCTTCCCTTGAGAAACCACGCCATCTTTTTGGGCATAGATTTTCTTGATTTTGTTGTTCTCTACCACACCAGTAATGTCACACCCTACACCACAATAGGTACAAACACTCTCTATCTCTTTTACGTCAAATTTCATTGTCATTGATTCACCCTTGAATGAAGTATATTAATATAAATTATTTTTATCCTATTTTTACTTAAAAATAAGATGATTTAGAACAGTTCTCTCTTCATATTGTCTAAATAGGAGTAATTTAGTCCTATTTTAAGAAAACTTTGTTATTATCCAAAAAAACAGATAAATAAAGGATTAAATATGTTTACAATTAACGTAGATAAAGAGTGTGGATGTTTTAAAAGAAGTCCATATGAGAATAATCAAGCTCACTCATCAAAAGATGATGCACTTATACAAGCACAGCTTATGGTTAATCACATGAATGAAAAGTTTTGTAAAAAACATGAGTTCACCCTAAGAGAAGATGGTCAAAACTTTAGTATTGCTATGGATATGAGACAACAACAAGCATCAAGTGGGTGTTGTGGTGGTGGACACTGTTCGTAACTATACAACGGGCAGACACATCGGTCTGCCCCTACAACCCCAAAATTATTTGAAATTTCCAAATACCAAAGGTGCTTTCAAATCCAAAGATTTAACCTCTTTCATAACAGCTTGTAAATCATCTATCTTTTTTCCAGATACCCGAACCTCATCACCTTGAATCGACGGGGTAACTTTTATCTTCATGGCTTTAATGGCCTTTACAATCTCTTTAGCCTCAGCTTTGTCAATCGTATCAACTATTCTATAGATTATCTTAGTATTTCCACCAGAGATTCCCTCTGTCTTTACCTCTTCGAGTGACTTACCAGCAATATTTCGTTTAATCAATTTAGCAATAACAATATCTTTCAATGCATCGATTTTCTGTTCACTTGAAGAGCTTAACGAGAGTGTCTTTGCCTGTTCATTCAGATTTATCTCTGCAACCACACCTTTAAAATCAAATCGTGTAGCCAACTCTTTTTGTGCCATAATAATAGCGTTTTTCATCTCCATCATGTCTAACTTTGCTGTGATGTCGAAGTAGTGGTCTTTTGCCATTTTATTCTCCTAATATTTTTTTATCTTGCAGGGTAAAAACTCATACCCCAAACTATGTTCTAACAGTGCATCTAAACGAATTTTTAAATTAATTGGTTGTTCTCTTAAGTTAGAAAAAGAGCAGTGAAATGTTGCAAAACTGCTATCTATCTCTTCTATAAGCTGTTCACCATTATACCTTGTTGTATCTTCTCTAAATTGTCTTTCATACTCAAACACCCTCGACTCTGTTAACCCATTCTCTTCTAAAAATGTTTGCAGATAGGCTCTATTGACTGTAATTAAACGACAAGATATGAAGTTATTATCTCTATCTGTCTGAATAGATGTTAATAAAAAGTAAGTCTGTGTTAATTTTTTTTCATCATAAAACCAACCTTTTCGCCACTCACCATTTTTCAAGTAAGAGAGTTCAAAAGTAAAAGTAGCCAAAGATTTATTGAGATAATGCAGTTGAGCTTTCTCGTCAACATATATCTCTTTAGCACTCTTTTTATCGGTTAAAATCAAATCAATACCTAGGTGTTGACTCTCTAAATCATCTTTTCGAGAAAAGTTAAATCGTTTTGCTAAACCTTGTATGCTCGGATAGACTTTATCTAAATAGATTCCAAATCTATTCTCATCACTCAAGTCTGATTGAAAGGTGTATTGGTTCGACATTATAAATCTACTTCATCCAACAATGTTTTAGCAATTCGTTCAACTATCCCAACCACCAACGCATTTCCCATTAAAAAAGCTCGTTTGCTATCGGTTACACCTAAAGTATGATTGTCAGGAAACATATTGAGTCGTTCAAGCTCTATGGGA
Source organism: Campylobacterota bacterium (assembly GCA_022600655.1). Classification (GTDB taxonomy): domain Bacteria; phylum Campylobacterota; class Campylobacteria; order Campylobacterales; family Sulfurovaceae; genus UBA1140. Next base: position 7,797 of record JAHZJZ010000186.1, read on the forward strand.
GTGAGTCTTCTATGCTGTCCATTCACACAAACCACATGTTTAAACCTAGAAGCACTCGCTCCACCCTCACCTGTTATAATGGTTCGCGATGGTTTATCTAATGCATCAGGAAAGCCCATACTCCCTTCACTGTAGGTATAGCAGTGACCTGTAGTTTTATTGACACGCTCTATAGACTTTGCACCCTTTTGATACTGCCACTTCTCTAACTCTTCATCATTAATATAGAACTCTACTGGTACATCTTTCTCATCTACTAAAAAATCACCTAGCTTAGAGAGTTCACCTTTATAGTCAACTTCAACTCTAGCTGTATGGTAGTGACCAGCCATCATATAACCTGTTTCCCAAAAGGCATTTTTTTTAGGGGTCTCCCTATTAAAGTTTTCCGTAATACTTACCAAGTCATCTTCTAAACTATTTGAAATAATCTTTTCTGTTTCAATCTTTTTGATTGGAAAAGTTTTAGAAAAAAGAGAGGTTTCACTTAATATTTCAGAGGGGCTAGAGACACTTAACTTGTTGTATAGCTTCGTACCCCTCTTATAAGCCAAAATAAACACCCGTCGTCGCCGTTGAGGCATACCATACTCAGAGGCATTTATAACACGCCACTCAACAGCATAATCAAGAGCATTTAAAGAAGCGAGAATAATAGCAAAATCACGACCACGCTGAGAAGCAGGAGATTTCAAAAGTCTATCGACATTTTCAAGCAGAAGATATTTGGGAGCCTTCTCTTTTTTCTCTAAAAGAATTCGATAAATCTCCCACCAAAGCACCCCTTTTTTACCTACTATACCATGAGAGTTTTTAAGGGTACTTGCCACAGAGTAGTCTTGGCAAGGAAAACCACCTACCAATAAATCATGCTCAGGAATATCCGACACATCAACTTGTGCTATATCTTCATTAGAGTGGTTTTCAAACCCAAATCTTGCACAGTAGACATCAGAGGCATGTTGTGTTTTAGTAGAAGGCTCCCACTGATTACTCCATGTAATAGCAAAGCCTACTTTATCATTTGAAACTTTTTCTAAGCCAATTCTAAAACCACCAACACCTGCAAAGAGTTCTACAGTCTTAATGGTTTTGCTCTCTTGGGTACTCATTGTTTTTGTCAAAGTTTCTCTTCTTGAAATTATTTTTACTTCTCAATCCTCATCATAACAATCTCACCATAGATACAATCAAGCCCTTTAAGAACCTCTATTGCCTCTCGTATTCTTGCCTCTTGACACTCATGCGTTGTAAAGAGTAGTTTTACTTTGTCATCACTATTATGAGGTTGTTGTAACATCGACTCTATAGAGATATCAAACTTCTCCAGCTCTCTAGTAATTGCTGCTAACACGCCCGATTTGTCATCTACTTCCATTCTTAGGTAGTAGTGGGTGCTTATCTCCTCTTGTGGTAGCAGAGTCAGACCACTCTCTAACCCTTTTTTATACCCAAGCATAGGACCTGTATTTCCACGAACGATGTCTACGATATCGGCAATAACAGCTGAAGCTGTCGCATCACCACCTGCTCCTGCACCGTAATACATGGTTTCACCTACTCGGTCACCTACTACACTTACAGCATTCATTACACCATCTACTTTAGCAATCATAGAACTTGCTGGTATCATCGTTGGGTGAACTCTTAGCTCCACACCATTTTCTGCTTTTTTAGCAATACCTAGCAGTTTAATTTCATAACCAAACTCTTTGGCAAAGTTTACATCAGTCTGAGTAATATTTTGGATACCTTCTATGAGAATATCTTCAGGTTTTGCATCGATACCATAAGCGATACTCGCCAAGATAAGTAGTTTATGAGAAGCATCAAAACCACCTACATCGAAAGTTGGGTCAGCTTCAGCGTAACCTAACTCTTGAGACTCTTTGAGAATATCATCGTATAACGCACCCTCATTAATCATTTTGGTCAACATATAATTTGTTGTACCATTCATAATACCTTGAATCGACTCAATATGATTGGCTGTTAGCCCATTTCTTAAAGCACCAATGATTGGAATACCACCTGCTGTACTTGCTTCATACATAAGTGGAATGTCTCCTGCTATCTCTTGAAGTTCATAACGGTGATAGGCTAGTAATGCTTTGTTTGCTGTAACAACAGCTTTACCATTCTCTAACGCTTTTTTGACCAAAGCATACGGCTCTTCAACCCCACCCATAAGCTCTACTACAATCTCAATCTCTGGGTCATTGACAACATCCATAGGGTCATCTGATAGAGCGATGCTTACCCCTCTATCTTTAGAGAGATTTTTAACCACACCCGATTTGGCAATAATTTTTTTACCAGCTCGTGCTTCTAAAATGTCTGCATTGGTCTCTAAAATATTCGCAACACTTGCCCCTACTGTTCCAACACCTAAGATTCCAATTTTTACCATTTTATTATTCCTTTTCTTCTTGTGCCTTTTCGGCTTCTACTGTTTTTAAAAACTTCTTAATATTTCGTGCTGCTTGACGGATACGGTTCTCATTTTCAATCAGTGCAATACGTACATACTTATCACCATATTTACCAAAACCAATTCCTGGGCTTACTGCCACACCAGCTTCGACTAACAACCTTTTAGAGAACTCTAAACTTCCCATATCTTGACAGATTTCAGGAATTTTTCCCCAAATAAACATAGAGGCATTTGGTTTACCCATTTTCCAACCAGCATTGGCAAATGACTCTAACATGACATCTCTACGTTTCTCATAACGAGGAATAATCTGCTCATCAGGTACATACCCATGCTCATCAAGAGCTACAGTTGCTGCAACTTGAATAGGTGTAAACATACCATAATCTAACCATGACTTAATGCTCTGTAACGCACCGATAAGTTTTTTATTACCTACCATGAAACCAACTCTCCATCCTGCCATATTGTACGACTTTGAGAGCGTATAGGCTTCAACAGCCACTTCTTTAGCACCTTCTACTTCAAGAATTGATGGAGTTTTATAACCATCAAAGGTAATATCTGCATAAGCGATATCAGAGATAATATAAAATCTTTTCTCTTTAGCTAAGGCTACAATTCGCTCATAAAACTGAGGTGTTACGGTAGCTGTACTTGGGTTATGAGGAAAGTTCAATACCAAAAACTTTGCTTTAGGAATTGAGTTATCATAGTGATCAGCAACATCAGCTAAAAATCTATCTTCATCAACCTCAAAGGTCTCTTCATCGAAAATCAACTCCATCTTCTCAACATTTGCTCCCGCAAGAACAAAAGCTTGAGAGTGAATCGGATAGGTAGGGTCAGGAACGATTGCTACATCACCAGGATTAGAGATGGCTTGAACCAAGTGAACATACCCCTCTTTACTTCCCATGGTTGCAACCACTTCACTGTTAGGGTCAAGATCTACATTGTACTTTCTTTTATACCAGTTTACCATTGCCAGTCTAAGTTTATAAATTCCTTTACTTGCACTATATCCATGTGTCTTATCACGCTGTGCTGTTTCACACAACTTGTCAATAATTGGTTGAGGAGTTCTGGCATCAGGGTTCCCCATAGAAAAATCTATAATATCTTCACCATCTCTTCTTGCTGCCATTTTTAGGTCATTTATCTCAGCAAAAATATACTTTGGTAATCTATTTATTTTTTCAAATTGAATCTCTTCAAACATTTACTATCCTCATTTTTTATTTTTTTAATTCTATAAGAGGTGGTGGTTTTTACCAGCCTCTTCCAC
>JAHZJZ010000187.1 GCA_022600655.1 Campylobacterota bacterium
CTTACCAAAAATTGTTTCTGGTATTGTGATGGTTATCTTGGGTCTTTATGCCTTTATTGTTGGACTTGAGATGGGGCTTTTCCCAATTGGTGAAACCATTGCCTTTCAACTTACTGCTATGAATAATAACTTGCTTATTTATCTTTTTGCATTTTTAATTGGTTTCTCAACAACCATGGCTGAACCTGCACTTTTAGCCATTGCAATTAAAGCACAAGAGATTAGTGAGGGAAGTATTCAACAAAATATATTGAGAATTGTGGTAGCATTAGGTGTGGCAATTGGTATCTCTTTAGGTTCATATCGTATTGTAGCGGGTGATCCAATTCACTACTATATTGTTATAGGATATATTTTTGTGATTATCTTCACCTATTTTGCACCAAAATATATTATACCTATTGCATATGATAGTGGAGGGGTAACAACTTCGACAGTAACGGTACCCCTAGTGGCTGCATTAGGATTGGGCTTAGCTGAGAACATCGAAGGTCGTAATCCACTTATAGATGGATTTGGGCTTATTGCTTTTGCATCACTGTTTCCTATGCTTACCGTAATGGGATATGGTATCTATGCTAATTATCAAAATTCAAAAGGGGTAACTAAATGAAGTTTATTGCGTTAGTAGCAATCATCGAAGATAAAGATGAAGAGGCTGCCATAGATGTAGCAAAAAAGGCTGGTGCAGGTGGTGTAACCATTATTCATGGTAAAAATATTGGTCTTGAAGAGAAAAAAGTCTTCTTTGGATTAACCCTTGAAGAGAATGTATCTGTACTACTTTTTGTTTTACCAAGACGGCTTTCAATGAAGGTACTTAAAGAGCTTCGTACAAAATTCGATATGGAAAATGAGGAGAGTAGTGGAATGGCATTTACTATTCCTCTTAGCCATGTTGCTGGATTAAATAATGATGAGATACACAAGTTTGAAGATAATATTAAAACCATGTTATAGAGGAGAAGAAGAATGTTAGTAGAAAAAGTAATGACCCCATCGGAAAAGTTAGTTAAAGTTTCACCAATGGCAACGGTGAGAGAAGCACTTCAATTAATGAAAGAGAACAGTGTACGTTCTGTTGTTGTAGAAAAAAGTAGTACAGGTGGTGCTTACGGCTTGATTACTTTTAAAAATATTTTACAGAGTATTGTATCTGAAGATGGTGACATTGACCTGTTAAATGTTTATGATATTGCATCAACTCCTGCTATCTCTGTATCATCTCAGTTAGGTGTAAAGTATGCAGCTAAAATGATGGTTCAAAATAGCATTAAGCGTCTTCTGATTTTGGATAACAATGAGTTGCAAGGTATCTTGACTATGACGGATATTATTGGTAGTTTAATGGATTCTATGGATGAGTAGATTCAAGCGTTACTTAGTTTTAGGTAACGCTTAATAGTAGTTTTTAATTTGCAACACTTCTATGACCTAAACAGGTAGGATAGTCTCTCTCTTTACAAAGATGTTGGGCATACTCTGTAATGTCACTCTCTGTTAAATCTTTTAGATGTTTATTATCTCTTTTTTCTTGAAGGGTTTTATCAAGATAACCAAGCTTGACCAACTCCTTAACAATTGCATCCATCATATCTATAACTGAAGAGACTTTTACAATTTCACATCGTGCATAACGCTCTGTTGGAAAAGAGACCTCTGCCACACGTAGGGTAGGGTCATCACCAGGTATCTGTTGGGCTCCAAAAAGAGGCTTAGAACCTACAACTGCTTCTGAGAATGCTGGAACAAATCGTGATAGATGTTTTATGGCACTGTTGGTTCTCTCTTCAGTCTCTTTTTGACTCCACGACTTTTCAATTTTATCAATGAAGTTTTTCCCAAGTTGAGGTTGACAACTTAGTTTCGTATTGGCAACCAAACCATCTTTGTATAGCGTAATGTTATTGGTCATACCATGCAGTTGAAAGTATCCTCCAGGGTAAGGAGTAAACTGTCCCATTCCTTGTGGTGTACCACGTTCACCATGAAAAATAATTTCTGGGAATAGGGTATGGTTGTTCTTTTCCCATTTAGTTACATAGGCTGCTTTAAACTCAACCATACGTTTACATGGAGCATTTAGCATATCATCTATTTTTCCTGTTCTAAAACCTGATGCATTAATAAGGTAATCAAAACTCTCTTGATGCTCCTCTTTATTTTTGCTTTTATAGCTAATATCCCAAGTTTTGCTATCTCTATTTTTTTGAATATCTGTAACCATAGTTTGCGTATGTAGTGTGATATCCTCTAACGATTGAAGTGCTAAGGTTGCTCCACTAGCCAGACGAAAAAGATTTAATCCATACTCCTGTACCATAATTAGTGGAAATTGGATTTTATCAAAGTCTATATTTTTAGCAACAGGTATCATCCACTCATCTGAAGTTGTTGGTCTATCAACAGAGGAACGCTCTTTAAGTAGTTCTAACGCCTCTCTGTCATAAAGTTTGTAGTAGTCACTGCTTTCACCTAAAACTTTATTGCTTATATCTTTTTGGATAAGTGCTTCGTACTTTTTGCTAAGGCGTTCTAAGCGTGGTAGTAGAGCATCAGGTGTTCCACTATCAGTGGTAGGCAAGGCGATAACGGTCGGACGATAGTCAACTACAAAAGGGTAAAATTTTAAAAAATCAATCGACTGTTTTAGTAGAGTGATACACTGTTGGTCAGAGATTTCACGATAGAGATTACCTCCAGCATGTAAGTGACAAAAAGGTGGTCCACTTACTAGACTTGGTTCTTTTTCAAAGAGAGTAACATCGAGTCCTAGTTGACCCAAGTAGAGAGCTGTAGATGCTCCTGCTACTCCACCCCCAATAATGGCTATTTTTGCATTTTGTAACATGGTTCTACCCTAATGAATAAGTGTTGAAAGTATATTAGCAAAGTTATCAAAAACAACAGAGGGGTTATGTATGTTAATATCTTCACCGTAATTGTACCCATAACTAAGACCGATGCTCTGCATGTTACAGGCATTGGCTGCCAAGATATCATTTTTAGAGTCTCCCACCATAACAGATTCTTCTACTGTTACCTCTAAAGCTTCACATACATGAAGAAGGGGCATGGGGTGAGGTTTACGCTCCTCTAAACTGTTTCCCCCTAAGTGGAGTTCAAAGAGTGCTGAGAGTTCAAGTGTCTCTAAAATAGGTTTAACAAACTCAAATGGTTTATTGGTGACTATTGCTAATGTATAGCCATGCTCTTTGAGTTTTTGAAGTGTTTGGGGAACATTAGGGTAGGGTACGGTCTCAACAGCTAAGTTTTTAGAATAAAAGTCTAAAAAAATCTTCACTGCTTCGTTGACTAATGCTGTGTCAAGATTTTCATCAATCTCTCTTTTGCCTGATAATGCTCGTTTAACTAACATCTCTGCACCATTTCCTACCCAGTAGTGAATGGTATCAGAACTAAATGTATCACGATTGAGTTTGCCAAGCATATGATTAACACCCAATGCTAAATCGGGTGAACTGTCTATAAGTGTGCCATCTAGGTCAAATATAATGACTTTTTTATCTGTAAATTTCAAATTTAAAACCTTTGATAAGTGTTATCGTTAATTTTTTGCAGTATACAAAAAGTGTTTCAAATATAACTTAATAATCTAAGAATACTACTATGATGTCAGTATAATGAAGCTCTTACTTAGGAACAAACAGCTATACTGAATCATAGTTGCATGAGCATATAGATGTTCTAACAGATAGGCTTTTTTTCTCTCTTTTCTCCGTTAACTGCATTACACCACAAAAGATTGTTCAATCATCACAAACAAAGCCATTAGGGCTACTTCATTAAGGAAACACTATTAGTATATTTACATTAGGAGTCATTGGGACTTCAAAAAAAGAGGATGAACGACGTATCCCTATCCATCCAGAACACTTGAGACGAATTCCAGAGCATATCCGTAAGCAGATGACATTTGAAGAGGGTTATGGAAAACCATTTGGTATTGATGATTCATCAATTGCCAAGATGACGGGTGGTATCGCCTCTCGTAGTGAACTATTGACGAGTTCTCGTACCGTTATCATCGCCAAACCTGTACCAGCTGACTTGCAAGAGCTTCGCGAGGGTGGCATATTGTGGGGTTACCCTCATTGTGTGCAACAACAAGAGATGACACAGATTGCCATTGACCGTAAGCAGACGCTCATCGCGTTTGAAGATATGTTTGTGTGGGGTCCAAAAGGGCAAATTGGGCGACACACCTTTTACAAAAACAACGAAATGGCTGGATACTGTGCCGTACTGCATAGCCTACAGCTTAAAGGGATAGATGGTCACTACGGGAACCAACGAAAAGTGATTATTTTCAGCTTTGGTGCTGTTAGCCGTGGAGCGATATATGCACTAAAAGCACATGGGTTTAGAGATATTACCATCTGTGTCCAACGTCCCGACCACGAGGTAAGAGAAGAGATACTTGATTGTGAGTATGTTCGTGTTCTTGCAGGTGGCGAGGGAGAAGAGCGTATGATTGTGGTTGAGCATGATGGTACCAAGCGACCACTCTGTGACCTTATTAGTGAATCTGACATTATCATTAATGGAACGCTTCAAGAGCCTGACAGTCCAATCGACTATGTAATTGAGGAGGAGAAGTCATGCCTAAAATCTGGCTGTCTCATTATCGATGTGAGTTGTGATGAAGGTATGGGGTTTTATTTTGCCAAACCAACTTCATTTAAAGAGCCAATGTTTAAAGTGGGAACGGTTGACTATTATGCCGTTGACCATACCCCTAACTACTTTTGGGAAAGTGCCTCTAGGTCAATCTCTGCAGCACTCATTGTCCATTTAGAGACAGTAATGGCAGGTCATGAGAATTGGCAAAAAAACGAGACCGTTAGATATGCCATCAATATTGATGAGGGTGTGATTCAAAAACCAGATATTCTACTGTTTCAAAATCGTCAGGCGAATTATCCACATCTGGTTGGTAGTTTAACAGGCTATTAACTCTTCCTTAGTGGATTTTATATACGGACTCTATTTTTCTACCAAAAGGTTTGCCATCATTGCATTATCTTCATGCTCTAATATATGACAATGGTATAAAAAGAGTCCAAGCATTGTAAACTCAACAATAATCCGAACCGTCTCAAAAGGCATTACTAAAACGGTATCTTTCCATCCTCTATCTGTTGGAAATGCTATCTTCCCATCTCTATCAAGCACTTGAAAACGCACACCATGTATATGGAAAGGATGAGCCATATGCACACTGTTTTTGATAACCCAAATCTCGGTAGTTCCTAGTTTAACACGCTGGTCGATTCGATTGATATCGTACGGTTTATGGTCTAATGTCCACAATCCACCCTCTATAATCTCCATGGTAATGGTTCGTGTTTGGATGGCATCAGACGCTTTTAGTCGTGAAATGGGAATAAGTTTGGATGGCAAGGTAGTGTTATCTTCACTCTTTTGGGTAACATGAAACTGCATAATCTCCATGGGTGTACTAAAATTTGGATAATCAGGATGCAGGGTTAAGTTACTTCCCTCTTTAAAACCAAGTGTCTTTAAAAGAGTAATATCACCAAGCTGTTTATCTTTAAAATCAACAACAATATCGACCCGTTCGGCAACGCCAATAACAATATGATTGACCATAATGGGTTCTTCTAATAATCCAGAATCTGTTGCAATCAATGCAAACTGTTCAATGTTGTCAAAAGCCAATTTATAGGTTCGCACACTTGAAGCATTTAAAATGCGAAGTCGATATTTTCGTGTGGCAACATCCATATAGGGAAATGGTGTGCTATTAACCAAGATAATGTCTCCTAAGACACCATTGTTATCTTGAATGACATTGGGGTCTTTGTAGATAAGTTGTCGGTTCTTATCAAACCGTCTATCTTGAATCATAAGAGGAATCTCAAACTCACCACGTGGTAGATTGAGTTTAGACTCCTCCTCATCTTCAATAATATAGAGTCCAGAGAGTCCATGGTAAATCTCTTCTCCTGTACGTCCATGAGGATGGGTATGGTACCAAAATGTTCCAGCACTCTGATTGATTGGGTAATGATATTCTTTTATACTCTTATTAGGAATCATATCTTTTGGGTGACCATCCATCTCTTCGGGTACAATAAGCCCATGCCAGTGAATAATCGTAGGTTTTGATAGCCCATTAGTAAAATCTAAGGCAAAGGTGTCCCCTTTTTGTATCCGTATCGTTGGATTTAGAGGGATTTCTGTAAAAGCCAATAGCTCTGTAGGTTTGTCAGGATAGATAGCCATTTGGCTTTTTTGAGCTAAAAATGTGGCTTTATCTATTTGATTAAAATTTATCTCTTGTGGGATTTTTAACTTTTGATTAAAATGCTCTACTTTAGCAGTAGTCACATTATCTTCTTGAGTGGGTTCTGAATGGCGTTCTTCACATCCTGCCCATAAAAAAGTAGCTGTTACTGTTGAGTAGTGTAAAAAGTATCGCCGAGTCATTACCTTTTCCTTTTTTGAGATACTATCTTTATTAGTTATACCGAGTTCTTACTTACTCTGTAATATAAATTCCA
>JAHZJZ010000188.1 GCA_022600655.1 Campylobacterota bacterium
AGAAGCAGACTTACAGACATACCGACCTGACTTAACACTGGTTTCTGTACATGCATTTTTAGTAAGAGGAAGTGGGCGTGTTGATGATATTGCTATGTCAGGTGGAACACCTGCTGTTGATACAGAAGCGCCTGTTGTAACACTGGTTGGTGATGCCAATATGACCATTATCGTTGGTGAAATTTATACAGTATGGGCGATAGTAACGGATAATGTAGATACCAATCTAACAGCTGTAGCGTCAGGAGATGTTGTTGATACTAACGTTATAGGTGTCTATACAGTAATCTATACAGCAACAGATAGTGCAGGTAATGTTGGTACTGCTACTCAAACAGTTAATGTTATTGCTGCTCCAGTAGTTGACACAGAAGCACCAGTAGTAACACTTAATGGAGATGTAAATATAAGTATAACTGTAGGTGGAACTTATACTGAGTTAAATGCAACAGTGACTGATAATGTTGATAACAATTTGACGGCTGTGATTACAGGAGATGTGAATATCAGTACAGTAGGTGTTTATACCGTAACCTATACAGCTACTGATACAGCTGGAAATGTAGGAACGGCAACAAGAACTGTAAATGTAGTTGCTGGAGCTACTGGAACCATCTACGAAGATGCCGAAGATGGAACTACAAATAGATGGACTATTTATGATAATAATCCTGCAGGGGCAACTGTAACTAATGAAGTTTATGGAAGTAACCGTGTTATTCGTTATGAAGGCTTAGGTATAAATAATGGGTATATGCTAGGTAACTTTGAGGGTCAAGCAGGTGATTGGAACAACACACGTGATCATAATATAAGTTGGACTATGCGAACCAGTGAAAATTATAAAATATATATAAGAGTAACTACAAATACAGGACCTCTGTATCTTTTCTATACGGGTGATGCTACTGACAGAGGAAATGATCCAAGTGAGGGAGTAGGAACTTATATTCATCATGGGTTAGGTGCAGAGACACAAGATGGTGATTGGCATACCACAACTAGAAATTTACAAGCTGATTTACAAGAGTTCCTACCAGGTACTCAGCTACTAGCAGTTCATGCATTTTTGATTAGAGGTAGTGGTGAGATTGATGATATTATGATGGACGATGATTCAGCTACGCCTATAGTTGATATTATTCCACCCATAGTAATATTAAATGGTGATGCCAATGTAAGTGTAACTGTAGGTGGAACTTATACAGAGTTAAATGCCACAGTAACCGATAATGTCGATACCAATTTAACAGCTGTGATTACAGGAACAGTTAATACCTCAACCATAGGTACTTATGTATTAACTTATACAGCAACAGACAGTGCTGGAAATGAGGGGAATGCAACGAGAACAGTTAATGTTATTGCTCCCATAGTTGATACTATAGCACCTGAAATTACAGTATTAGGTGAGCTTCATGTTTCTCTTGATATTAATGAATCATATACAGATGCTGGTGCTACAGCAATTGATAATATTGATGGTAATATCACCAATAATATTATTACAATTTTATATTTTATTCCAGAAGGTGCGTTGGATTACTACCTAGTTAATGAAATAGATACTTCATTAGTAGGTGTTTATGTTGTTATTTATGGAGTGGCTGATGCTGCTGGAAATACTACAGAAGAGATTCGAGCAGTTGAAATTACTCGTCCTGATATTACACCACCAGTAGTAATTCTTAATGGCGATGCCAATGTAAGTGTTGTTGTAGGTGGAACCTATACTGAGTTAAATGCAACAGTGACCGATAATGTTGATACAAATTTAACAGCTGTGATTACAGGAACCGTCAATACCTCAACCATAGGTACGTATCTATTAACTTATACAGCAACAGACAGTGCTGGAAATGAGGGGAATGCAACGAGAACAGTAAATGTGATTTCTTTTCCAATTGTTGATACAGAAGCTCCTGTAGTAACTCTTAATGGAGATGCGAATGTAAGTGTTGTTGTAGGTGGAACTTATACGGAGTTAAATGCAACAGTAACGGATAATGTTGACAGCAATTTAACAGCTGTGATTACGGGAGATGTGAATACCAGTACAATAGGTGTCTATACGGTAACCTATACAGCAACAGATAGTGCTGGAAATGAGGGGAATGCAACGAGAACAGTTAATGTTGTGGCAGCTGATGTTAATGCAACCGTTACGGGTAGAGTTGTCTCAACTACAGGAAGTGTTATTCCTAGTGTAACCGTTAATGTATTCCCAGAAAATAATGCAACAGCCTTAGGTCTTAATATTAGTAGTGATGTGAATGGATTGTTTACATTGAGTTTAAGTAATGATCAGAACTTTACATTACAATTTATAGCAGATGGGTATGCAACACAAGTTCTGCCAATTCATACTCCTGCAGTAAATCAAAGTATAAATCTTGATATTGTTATGATTGCAAGAGGTGTGCAACAATCTGTATCTGAGACAGATTCATCCATTATCAGTGGAGACGATGGAGCTAGAGTAACAGTAGATGCAGGTGTGTTTATGGATCAAGGTGGTGCAGTTGTTACAGATAATATTCAGGTAACCATTACACCTGTAGATGTTTCGACACCATTAGGTGTGGCAACTTTCCCTGGGAATTTTTCAGGTATTCAAGAGGGTGCAACTGAAGCAACCCCAATAGTTAGTTATGGAACAGTTGAGTATCAGTTTACTAGAAATGGTGAAATATTACAATTGGTTCCAGGGGAAACAGCTGAGATAGAGATACCTATTTATGTAACAACGCATCAAGATGGAACAGCTATTGCAGTAGGTGATATTATTCCTCTATGGTCACTGGATGAGTCAAGTGGTATTTGGAGTCAAGATGGAACAGGAGTAGTAGTCTCTTCAGCAACATCACCAACAGGGTTTGCGTTAAGAGCCACAGTTGACCACTTTACATGGTGGAATTGTGATGTTAGTATGACTACAGCAAGAGCCATTGTTTCAGTAACAGCACCAGAAACAGGAACAGCTGTTGTAAAAGCTCGAACTGATGCTAATAACATAGCATGGGGGCCAGATACAGTGAGTACTATAATTCCAGTAGGAACTAGTACTAATCCTTTATATATTCCTAGTAATGTTGAGGTTTGTTTTTGGGCTGAGATAACCTTTGAATCAGGTGCAATAGCTACAACGATAGAAGAGTGTGTAACAGCAGTAGAAAATTCTACGGTTAATGTTGATTTAGTTATTTCTAGTGAACCTTTAGCCTTGGCTGTAACACCTACTAGTACAGTATATACTGGTATTAATCGTGCTTCAAAGCAGTTGACTATTTTACCAACGAGTTTGGAGTCATCGGTAACCTATAGTGTTATCTTTGGTAGTTTACCATCAGGTGTTACATTGAAAACTTTGGGAGATACAAAAGCATATATTTCTGGAGTACCAACACAAATAGGTACATATAATGCAATTATACAGGGAGTAGATAGCGATGGTACTGTGGCAGCTGTACCAGTCAACTATATAGTAACAGATACTACAGCACCTGTCATTACACTGTTGGGAAATCCATATGTTATGGTTGATATTAGTGAACCTTATACAGATGCAGGTGCCACAGCTTTAGACGATGTAGATGGAGATATAACGGCAGATATTGTCAAAACTATTACTTATTATCCATCAGATGGAAGTGGTTCATCAGCAACTGTACCAGATGTAAATACAGCCTTAGCTGGAACTTATCGTATCGATTATGATGTGAGTGATAACACAGGTAATACTGCAAATCAAGTGAGTCGATATGTTGATGTTATGAGCAATCAATGTCAAGAACCACCAATGCTTATGTTGAATGGAGATGATAATGTAAGTATTATTATTGGTGAAACCTATGTTGAAGATGGAGCTACAGCTTATAACTGTATGGAAGAGATGATTACTGTAGATATTAATGCTTCTGAGTTAGATACTTCAACAGTTGGTGTTTATACCATAATATATAGAGCAGAAGATAGTGGATTGGTTGAAGAGGTATATCGAACGGTTAATGTTTTACCTATTCCAGATATGGAAGCTCCCGTTATTACATTGATTGGTAGTGCAAATATTACTATAAATCAAGGGGGTAGTTACGTTGAACTAAATGCTACTGCTATGGATAATGAAGATGGAAATATAACAGATAGAATAGTTATAGATAGTTCAATGGTGAATACTTATGTTCCTGGAGACTATAATGTAACATATAATGTAGAAGACTTAGCAGGTAATAATGCGATTGAAGTCATTCGAGAGGTGCATGTGGTTGTTGTACCTGATGATATTACACCTGATGCCTTTACATTTACAGATTTAACCGATGTGAATCTTCTAGAGTTTCAACAAGCAAATATGGTTGTAAGTGGAATTAATGTTCCTACATTTATTTCAATTGTAAATGGTGCTTACTCTCTTGATAATGGAATTACGTGGATAGATACACCAGCCTTTGTCACTGATGGAACAACTGTTCTTGTTAGGCATATGAGTTCTTATGAGTATAATACCAGTGTAGATACCAATCTCACAATTGGTGGAGTGACAGATACATTTAGTTCAAGAACTAAACCATTTGCTCCTGAAGCACCTATAGCTATGATTAATTATCAGGAAAATATAGTAAATAGCCAAGTCTATGCAGGAGAAATCCTCTTCGCTGAAGCTGGTGGAATCAGTAACCTAGCACCAATTGGTGGTGGTATAGAGTACTGTAAATGGGAAGATGATGTAGGAGTTATTGTTATAGAAGAGACAATTAATCCTGTTCAATCATTTTTATATGGTGCTTGTCTCTTAGATTCAGTTTCATTTAGTACAGCTGGTAATTATATGTATACGCTTACAGTACGAGATACCAATGGTGTAACAGATACTAATGAGTTAAATATTACGGTTCTTGAAAATGCTATTCCAACAGTAGATATAGGAGACGATAGAAATATTACTGTAGGTACAACATTAAATATTACTGCAGGTGCTGTCGATGGTGATGGTGGTGATATGACGTATCAGTGGATGTATGGACTTAAAAATAGTGGAACGATGTATGGTGCAGGAAGTACACTTAATTTTTCACATCTGTTTAATACGGTAGGTATTTATGTTGTTGAGTTTACGGCTATAGATAGTCATAATGCCATGGTGACAGAACAGATAGAAGTTAATGTTACAGCTGAAGCACCAAGAACAGCAGCTCTTAGTCTAGTAAATGAAAGTTTAACTCCTGCACCCTTATTTCCTCTAGAAGACAATGGAGAAGGTGTAGTTACTTTTGGTTTAGTAGAAACAGAAAACAGTATGGTTCCTTCTGATTATAACAGTCGAATAACGGTAGAACTCTCTAAGTTAGGACTTAAAGATGATAATGTGGCATTGATTACAGGAGATATATTAAATTATTTTTCTGTGACCTATACAGCTACTACACATCAGGTTATTTTTACTCAAACTCAAGATTTTCCAGGGTTTGAAAATGTTACAGTGAGCATACCTGTATCTGTTACTGAAAATTCTGTATCAACAGATATAGAGTTGAATGGGTTCCATGCATCTATATCTATTGATGGTGGTGAAGAAGAGAGTATTTTAGAACAGTATACCTATACTCAAGATACAATGTCAGATCAGATTGTACAAAGACATAATGTTTACAGAAATTTAGATTTTGATGATAGTAACTTAACATGGGATGCTGAACTAGCAATCCATGCACAAGCCTGGGCTGATTATTTAGCTGCAAACTATACTGAAGAAAATCGAACAAGTGGTGTATCACCTCATGCTTCTCAATTTAATAGTGGTTCTCATGGTCTCTCTTACATAGGAGAGGGAGAAAATATCGCTTGGGGGAATCCAAATATGCCTTATATAACTCCTGCTCCAGTTGACCTTATGGTCGCAAACTCTGGAGATGGGGGAGCTGTTGATGCATGGGCGAATGAAAAAGCCAATTATGACTATGCAACAAACAGTTCAACAGGAGGAGAAATTGGACACTATACTCAAGTAGTTTGGCAAAAAACAACCAAAGTTGGTTGTGGAAAAGCAACTTCAACTACGAATAATGGTGGAGAACATGTAGTGTGTCGATATGCAGTAGCAGGAAATTTAAACAATGATAAGCCTTACTGTAGTAACTATACAACATCGAATTTTTATACGGATGATACTTTAGTGTTTACATCTGCGATGATTGAAAATAAATCGTTTAATATTGTCAAAGTATTAGAAGATAGAGAGGTATGTACACAAATAGAAAATCCTGATGGAACATTAATGATTATGGATGTCATGGGTGCATCATTTGCACTTATTGATCCTAGTTTTGATGCATTTAATCAAGGTGATGGTTCAAATCAATGGAGTATGAGCTTTGATATTGTCGTTATTGATAGCAAAGGGCAATTAATTTTGACTAATACATCAAATGATAGATATATGAAATTGAAATTAATTGGTGAAGATGCTTCATACTTTTTTGTGGAAGCTGATTGGATGGTTGAAAACAATCCATTGTATGCAAGGTCTGCTATTTTAAAACTTGAAAAATAGTTTTTAAATTTACGCCTATCAATATAGGCGTAAGATATAGTACATCCTAAAAGAGTTCTCTTTTTAGGATGTACTTAAAAAAGATTAGTTAAAAAACCCACCATCGCGTAAAATAGCGATATTGGCTCTAATCGCCTCTACAGACTTAGCAAACTTTGCTTTGGTCTCTTCATCAAACTCAAGCTCAATGACTTTTTCGATTCCATTGGCACCAATAACACATGGTACACCAACAGTGACATCTGTGTAACCATACTCACCATCAAGCATTGCACAGCTAGGAATTACTTTCTCTTCATCACTCAAAATAGACTCTACCATTGTAGAGATAGCACGACCTGGGGCATAGAATGCTGATGTTTTTAGATATTTAACTATCTCTGCACCACCATCTTTGGTTTTGGATACGATATCATCCATATCCTCTTTTGATACGATTTGTGAAAGTGGCACACCGCCAACATTGGTAATCTCTGGGTATGGAATCATATTTTCACCATGATCACCGATAACCATTGCTCTGGTTTGTGCTGCACCAAATCCTGTTTTTTTATAAATCTGATAAGCCATTCGTGAGCTATCTAATGCTCCACCCATACCTATAATTCTATTTCTATCCCAACCTGTTACTTGATGAACCACATAGGTCATAACATCAAGAGGGTTAGAGACACAAAGAATAACGGCATCCGGTGAGTACTCTTTAATATACCCTGTAACCTCTTTGACAATACCAGCATTAATATTAAGCAGGTCTGCTCTGGTCATCTCTTTTCTTCGTGGTACACCAGCGGTAATGACCACAACATCACAGTCTGTTAAATCTTCAGGTTTTACAGCTGCTTTGACAACGGTTCCTCTTGGAGAGTAGTTGGTTGACTGTGCTATATCAATCGCTTTACCTATAGCGACCTCTGGTACTATATCGTAAAGTAGTATCTCATGACATGTACCTGTTAATGCTAAACTGAATGCTGCACTGGCACCGACTGCACCAGCTCCAATAATTGCTACTTTTCTACCTACCATATATATTTTCCTCTTTTTAGTTAAATTTTATCGAATGCTATTTTAATGCTATTTTAGTATGTTAGTATTTAGATAATAAAATAGGGGAGTTGTGTAAAATAGATTAGATTTTTAATTAAAATATCGAACAGCATAAAATGCTATTCGATATAAATTATCTATTTACTTTTCAAGTCCAAATGTAAATCCACCCTTAACTTTATCGATAAGCTCAGGCATTACATCTTGATACTCACCTACAATACCAAAGTCTGCATTGGCAAAGATGGTCTCTTTTGCATTATTGTTAATCGCTACAATGGTATCAGACTCTTTCATTCCTGCGATATGCTGTACTGCTCCAGAGATACCCACAGCCACATAGACTTTTGGACGAACGGTTTTACCTGTTTGACCAATCTGTCTAGCATACTCAGATACACCTTCATCGACCATTACACGACTTGCAGCCCACTCAGCGTTAACGCCTTGTTCTTTGAGTGCCTCGGCTAGGTCTTTGACCATTTGCATACCATCACTTGTGGTTCCTCGTCCACCAGCTACAATAACATCTGCTTCAAATAGACCTTGCATTCCACCCTCACCAATAACGGTCTCAATAATTTCAGATACGAATTCTGACTCATCTAGGGTTGGTGTATATGGTGTAATTTTACCCTCTCTACTATCATCTCTGTCTGGTACTGCAAAGGTTCCTGCTCTTGCTGTTGAGATTTGAGGACATACAAAACCGATAATCGTTGCCAGTTTAGACTCACCATAAGTAGGTCTTCTTGATTCTAAAATCGGAGCATATGCGATTCTCTCTTTGGTCTCTTTGTCTCTATGGAGATGTTCTCCAATAAGAAGTTGTGTACAGTCAGCTGTTACACCAGAGTCTGTTTTAACCCCGATTCTTGGAGCCAACTCACGACCTGCTGTGGTCGCAGCAAAGAGTGCAATCTCTGGGTTTCTCTCTTTGATAACTTGAGCAAATGTTTCAGAGAATGGCAAGATACGATACTCTTCAAGTCTATCATCATCAACCACAATCACTTCATCAGCACCATGAGCAATTAGCTCTTTTGCCAAGTCACCAACATTTTTACCGATAATAAGCGTGGTTACAGTTGTACCCTCTTCAAGAGATGATGCTAACTCTCTAGCAGGGGTTAATAGCTCTAAAGATGGTCTTGAAATCTCACCTTTGACCACCTCTGCCCAAGTTAAGATACCCGATGCCCCTTTTCTAAAGTCAATCTCTCTGTCTCTAGGCTTCTTTTTAACCTCTTTAACCTTTTTCTCTTTGACCTCTAGGGTGTTTTTACCCTCTTTCATATGAGCCAAAAGTGAGTCAACCAGCTCTACTTCATTGTGACCCTCTGCTATTTTTGCAGGAGCTCTTTCACTCTTGATGGTGGCTACTTTCGATACAATGGTTGGAGATCCATTTTCACCAGGAACACCAATTCCGATAAAGTCTGTACCTAGGTTTACATCATCAATATTTAACATTTTGATTTCAGCTTTTCTAGCTCTAACCGCACCACTTAGTGTCGCTCTTCTTGGGTCGATTCCTGTTGGGGTGAAACTCATGGCACATGGAAGTGGTAGGCTCATCATCTGATAACCACCTTCGATAATCCGTTTGGCATGAACTCTACCATCGACAAATTCAGCAGTCTCAATAAATGTTCCCTGTGGGATTTTCATAAACTCTGCCACTTGTGAAGGTACATGGGCTGTATCACCATCACTTGTCTGACGACCTGCAACGATAATAAAGTCTCCATCTAACCCCTCTTCTTTTCCATAACCAAGATGTTTTAAGAGATGTGAGAGAGCTAGACCTGTAGCATAGGTATCAGACCACCAAGTCTTCTATCACTCAGCAGATACGCTTCATCATAACCTAGTGCTAGGGCTTTCTCTAGGGACTCAGTAAACGATGGAGGTCCCATTGAACATACGATAAGTTTTGCCTCTGGGTATTCACTTTTAATCTGAAGACCAGCTTCTAAGCCATAGGCACAATCTATATTGATAATAGATTTTGCTTTGGTTCTATCCATAAGACCATCTTCACCCATTCTCATCTCTGATGGTAGTGGTACTTGTTTCATTAAACTAATTATTGTCATACTATATTCTCCTCCTGCTTACATATTTGTGTATTCTGGGCCATCGCCACCGTAAGGTGTAGTCCAAGTAATTCCACCATTTGGTGATTTAATGTCACATGTTTTACAGTGTACACAGTTCTCTGCGTGGAGTCTTAGCGATTTCGCACCACTATTTCTATCGGTATGAAGTTCATAAACCTCAGCAGGACATGCTGCTGCTACTGTCAATCCATACTCTTCAATGTTTGAGCGTTGGAACTCATCAGGGTTATTAACAACAAGGTGAACAGGTTGATGCTCATCATGCATCGCTTTTGAGTGGAATACGCCTGTTACTTTATCAAAAGTAAGCCTTTTGTCCCACTCTAACTGACCAGCGAATCTTTGGGTAAATGGAACACCTGCAAACTCTGAGATTTTTTGTGTCTCATCAGCATCAGAGTGAGTCTTTGGTACAAATAGACAAGTACCACCAGTGACTAACTGAATACCCATTTTAAGTCCACCTAGAACCATACCATCATTCATGACAGCTCTCATGTTTCTAATAGGGTACATCTCTTTGTAGATAAAGCTTTTGTTCACTCTCTCTTCATACTCTGCTAAAGCTTTTTTAGTAGTGTCACCTTTTTCAAAAGCACTCATAGCTGTTCTCGCAGCACAGATACCTGAACGAACAGCTAAGTGAACCCCTTTAAGTCGTGCTGTGGTTAAGAAACCAGCACTGTCACCCACAATCATTAGGTTGTCATCGTAGTATTTTGGCATTGAGTTCCATCCACCTTCAGGTAGGGTTTTCGCACCAAACTCAATCACTTTTCCACCCTCTAAAAACTTAGATACATAAGGGTGTGTTTTCCAAATCTGCATCGCTGCATGGGTATCGAAACTAGGGTCTGCATAGTCAAGCCCTACAACCAATCCAAGAGCCACTCTATTGTCGGTTAGACCATAGATAAATCCACCACCAAATTCAGATTTGTCTTCAAGTGGGTATCCAAAGGTGTGATAGACAGCACCTGCTTCAATATTACCCTCTGGAACGCTCCAAATCTCTTTGACACCAAGTGAGTAGATTTGTGGATTTTTCCCAGAATCCAAATTAAATCTATCGATAACTTTCTTAGCTAGGCTTCCTCTTGTACCTTCAGCTAAAATAGTGATATCTGCCTCAACAATAGTTCCTGCTTGATAGTTTTTCTGTTTCTCACCATGATGATCAACACCTGTATCTTTGGTTTTGACTCCTGCTACTTTACCGTCTTTATCATAGAACATATCATCAACAGCAAAGCCAGTGTATATCTCTACACCCTTGCTCTGGGCAACTGTGGCTAAATACTTACATACCTGCCCAAGTGAAGCGATATAGTTACCATCATTGTTCATGTATGGAGGATGAAATGGTAGCTCCATATCTCCACTTTGGCTAAGTTTAACCGTTACATCGGTACTAACTTTTGAGTCAAACGGTACACCTTCATACTCTTCTGTTGTTAGTAAATCTTCAAATACTTTAGGTCTGATAACAGCTCCTGAAAGTATATGTGCACCAATTGAACTTCCTTTTTCAATGAGCATTATCCTCTTATCTTCACCTTTTTGCTCTAGCTGGTTAGCCAGTTCTATTGCAGTAGCCAGTCCAGAAGGTCCACCTCCTACAATAAGCACATCGGTTGAAATAACATCATGATTATCCATTAATTGCTCTCCCTATAAATTAATTACTTATAAGTATAATTCAAATCATTGATTATACTTATGAGTGTTAATAAAAATAGCATATTTTGTAAAGATTATGCAAATTATAAGATAGTAATATAGAGTTGAAATATTGATTTGTAGAGAAGGGTAACAAAAGTTAGTATAAGTGATGATAAATATAAAAAATATTTATCATCGTAAAAGTTAAGTATTTACTCATCAAAGAATTTGAGTTCATAAAGTTTATCAACCATCTCTTGAACAGAAGCTACAGAACTTGCAAAGTTTTTTCTTTGTGGTGGTGTTAAACTCATTTCAATAACCTGTTCAGCTCCACCAGCACCAATCATTACAGGTACACCAGCTACTTTATCGGAGTAGGTATACTCATTGTCTAACATAACAGCACATGAGTGAATCTGATTGGTGTCTCTAAGTATTGCTTCAACCATAACAGTTGTTGATTTTGCAGGGGCATAGTAAGCAGAACCATCTCCTAATAAATTAACAATTTCTGCACCACCACTTTTTGTTTTTTTAACAATTTCTGCAATCTGTTCTGA
Organism: Campylobacterota bacterium; assembly: GCA_022600655.1. Classification (GTDB taxonomy): domain Bacteria; phylum Campylobacterota; class Campylobacteria; order Campylobacterales; family Sulfurovaceae; genus UBA1140. Next base: position 11,949 of record JAHZJZ010000188.1, read on the forward strand.
ATCTAAAAGGTCATCTATTTGAACACCTGCAACGGTTGTAAATCTAGGAAGAGGAACCATCGTGTCCCCATGACCACCCATTACCGTAGCACGAATCTGTCCAGCACCATATCCTAACTGTTCATAGATAAAGTGAGCCATTCTTGCAGAGTCAAGAATACCAGCCATTCCCAATACTCTCTCTCTTGGAAAGCCTGTCTCTTTAAGTACTACATAGGTCATAACATCAAGTGGGTTTGAGACTACAATAACGATAGCATTTGGTGCATACTCTTTAATTTCTCTAGCATAGTTTTTTACAATTTCAGCATTTTTTATAAGTAAGTCATCTCGACTCATACCAGGTGTTCTTGGAGCTCCTGCGGTGATAACAACGATATCTGAGTCAGCCATATCTTCTGGACCTCGTGCAGCTTTTACTACGGTATGTTGTCTAGCAGCATTGGCTGCTTGTGACATATCTAACGCTTTACCTTGTGCTACATCTTTATTTCTTCCTCGTAATACAACATAGTGACAAAGACCATTCATTGCTAAAATAAACGCTACTGTTGAACCAAAGTTCCCTGTTCCAATAACCGTTACCTTTTTTCCTTTTGCCATTATAATCCTTTTTTCTAATTTTTTTACCTACTGTTAATACATTACTAACTTTTATCCATCTTTTAAACTTAATTTTTAACTTTTGACTTTTTACATAATTAAAAAAGTCAAAAACTAAATTCAAAATGATGGAAAATAAATGAATTAATGTTTCTAAATAGGCTACTCTATTATATCAATAG
>JAHZJZ010000189.1 GCA_022600655.1 Campylobacterota bacterium
AATAGATGGAACTGATAAACGGATTATCATCAATGAAGCGATAGAGTTAGCTAAAGCTTTAGCCGATGACAAAGCACCACGATTTATCAATGCTGTTTTAGATGCCATTGGTAAAGAGGCTTGTAATATTGAGAAGCCTGAAGAGGTTGAAGTTCCTAAAGAGAAGCCTGAGTAGTCTACACCAAAATAAATCTAAAAGGGGAATATCATGTCACTTTTTTTCAGGCTATTCCTCATCTCTCTATTTTTAACACTTCCTATATTTTCTAATTACAAATGGTGAAAATTTTATGTTTGGAACACTTGGTTATGAAGTGGTCAACTACGCACTGAGTGATAACTACTCTGCCAATGAGTCAAGTGACCTACAACTCTTTGAGGTGAAAACAGGCAAGAAAATCCATCTCTTAAAAGGGCAAGATAGCGTCCCCTCAACCATAGAGTTTTTTAATGAAGATGGATTTTTTTCAGCTGGGTATGGGAATACGATTTATTATTGGTATCTGCAAGATTTTAATGTGACTGAGTAATTATATTTTATCTAGTATAATCTGCTATAATCTAATTATGAAATCAATAGAAAAAGAGAGAGAACCTATTATTAATACTCTTCAAGAGTACTTTAGCGATAAACCTTTTACTTTTGTACTTCTCTTTGGTTCCTATGCCAATGGTACAGAGAGTGCGAGGAGTGATATTGATATTGGTCTTTTTTTTAATAAAGAGATTGATTATATGGAGTTGGGGTATCACAGTGCTAAACTCTCTTCACTACTTGATAAAAAAATAGATATAACTGCTCTCAATGACCTTTATAAAAAAGATCCACTTATAGCTTTTGAGATTTTAGAAAATCATCAATGTTTAGCGTGTCACAATCAAGAAAAATACATCCATTTTAAAACAGCCACACAACTAGCTTACCTAGACAATAAACCTATAATTGAGCTTAACCGAGCTACGCTCTTAAAGCGAATAGAACAAAATGAGACCATAGGAAAACGTAATTATGTTAGAGAGAATTGAACAGTTAGAAGAGAACATTGCTCATCTTAAAAAAATGCAAGAGCAGATAAGTGTTGATGATATAGCCAACAATAAATTTGATGAGTGGTCATTGCGTTATGGAATTTTTGAGTCAATCCAAATTGTTATTGATTTAGCCTGTCACTTATCAAGTAAATACAATCTTGGTACAGCAAAAACCTACACAGCATGTATAGAAAACTTGCAAAAAGAGAAGTTTCTTACTGCCACCCTTGCTAAAAGTCTTATTTCAGCTATAGGATTGCGTAATCTGTTAATTCATGAGTATGTCAAAGTTGATACCAAACAGCTTTATAGTTTTTTGGAGTTACGAGAAGACTTTTCTCGTTTTATTGAAGAGATTCGAGAATCTTTGTAATGGACTGATTATAGTATAAAATATTACTTAGCAACGGGAACTTAACCCTACCCATAGTATAATCACGCATTATAAATTAAGGATAACAGAGATGAGTGCCTTACAAAACAAAAGAATGACCATAGATGAAGCCGTAGAGCTGATTGAAAAAGCTGATTTAAAAACCTTAGGTAAAATGGCAAAAGCCCGTAAAAAAGAGCTTCATCCTAAAGGGGTGACCACTTTTGTGGTAGACAGAAACATTAACTATACCAATATCTGTTGGGTTGATTGCAAGTTTTGTGCCTTCTATACCCACGAAAAAAAAGAAGATGCTTATATATTGACGTTTGATGAGATAGACCAAAAGATAGAAGAGCTTTTGGACATTGGTGGAACACAGATACTTTTCCAAGGTGGGGTGCATCCAAAGCTAGAGATTGAGTGGTATGAAGATTTGGTGGAGCATATTCACCAAAAATATCCACAGGTGACCATTCATGGCTTTTCGGCGATTGAGATTGATTATATTGCACGGCGTTCGAATATCTCTATTTCTGAAGTCTTGGCACGGCTTCAAGCCAAAGGCTTAAGCTCCATTCCTGGGGCTGGTGCAGAGATACTAAGCGACCGTGTTCGTGACATTATCGCTCCTAAAAAACTGGATAAAGATACATGGCTAGAGGTGCATCGAGAGGCTCATAAACTGGGCATTAAGTCAACAGCGACCATGATGTATGGAACGGTTGAGACCACTCGTGAGATAGTCGAGCATTTTGATTTGGTACGACAACTACAAGATGAAACAGGTGGGTTTAGAGCGTTTATTATGTGGTCGTATCAGAGTGACCATACCGAGCTTAAAAGAGAACTCCCAACCATTGAGAAGACCTCTTCGAATCAATATCTGCGTTATTTGGCAGTGGCACGACTTTTTTTAGACAATGTACCCAATATTCAAAGCTCTTGGGTCACCCAAGGAAGCTACATTGGTCAGATGGCACTACAGTTTGGAGCCAATGACTTGGGTTCAACCATGATGGAAGAGAATGTGGTCTCAGCTGCTGGGGCTGCAAACTCGATGAATCAAGATGAGATGATTCATCTGATTCGTGATGTGGGTGAGCATCCTGCTAAGCGTAATACAGCGTATGATATCTTAGAGAGGTTTTAAGAGTTCTTCAACAATGTTGTTAATAACCTCAATGTGTTCGGACTCTTCTCTGTAGATAATATAGAACTTTTTTACAATCGCTTGGTTGTTTATAGAAGAGGTATAGAGGTCATTGTATTTGAGTTCATACTCAATCGCCATCTTTGAGACAATGGCAACGGCGGTAATAGGAGCGTGAGGTTTTGACCATTTTATACTCTGGATGATGGCTGTTGGGTTGTTGACCTCAGAGATGGCATTAAAATCATGTAACGATAGCTCTTGATTTTCAAGGAAATCTTCTATAAACTCTCGCTCCTCTGAGCCACTCTCATTGCAAACTAAGCGACAGAGGTTTAAATCTTTTTGGTATAGCGTAGGTGGCAGTTGTTTTTTAGAGCAGAGAACCATCTCAT
>JAHZJZ010000190.1 GCA_022600655.1 Campylobacterota bacterium
ATATAATACCAATATGATAAATATAGTTATAGATACCAACGTACTACTCTCTGCAATGTACTCTAAAAAGGGGGCAAGTTATAAACTGCTCTCTATGATTGATAGTAGTAAATTTATAGTTAATATCTCAACTACTTTGATTTATGAGTATGAAGAGATTTTGAAATTGAAATCAGGTATGGAGATGGAGGATGTTGATGCAATCTTAGACTATATTTGCTACATAGGAAAAAAGAATCAAATCTTTTATCTATGGAGACCTAAACTAAAAGATTGTGATGATGACTTTTTATTGGAACTAGCTGTGAAATCTAATTCTATAATTGTTACTTTAAATGGAAAAGATTTTAAACCAGCTAGTGAATTTTCCTTAAAGGTTATGACACCAAAAGAGTTTTTACAATATATAGGAGAGATACCATGCAAACCATGAGCCTTAGAATGCCAGACTACCTAAAAATAGCCATAAGTGATGTTTGTAAAAATGAGAAGATATCACTGAATCAGTTTATATTAAATGCTTTGAGCGAAAAAGTATCTGCTTTACAAACTGTTGATATTATTGAGTCAAAAGCAAAAAATGCCTCAAAAGAGAAGTTTTTAAATGCTTTAAGTAGAGTTCCAAATAATGAGCCTCTTGAAAATGATAGGTTAGATATTAAGATTTAAATATTTTATAATCCAACAATTTAAAGAAGTGGATAAACAAAGAGGTAGAGTAAAAAAAGCATAGAGTTAAAAAACTCTATGCTTTAAAAAAGAGAAGTATAAAAACTTAAAAAGCTCTAATATCGTCAACTCGTCCTGAACCACGAATCATAAATGCATTCACTGAAATAAGTTCATTACCAGCCTCAGCATCTGTAATATCTGTAGCAATATTACGGGTAAATGTTTGCCATGTTCCATTATCAGCATCAGCTCCAAGTCCTAATAACACATACTGCCCACTTAAACCCCTATCATCATCTCGTGGGGTATACGTCAAATATCGTCGCCCATTGGTCGTCTCTACAGAGATATAAATAGTGAAATCTTCAGCATAGTTCATACTCCATTGAAGTGTATGGTGTTCAGTGTTATTCCATGCATCATCACCATTTCTAGCTCCTAGCATATAGCCATCACCTTTACCTGAACCTTGCAGAACAATCACTCTGCTCTGTTTCACATCATCAAAAACATTACTAACCGTTGCTTCTCCTGAACTATTGATATAAATACTCCACCCCTCTGTGGTTTCATCTTCTGCATCTTCATAGTTTATAGAGGTATCAACTACATCACTAAACTCCTCAGATGAGAGTGCCATATCATCAACTCTACCTGAACCACGAATCATAAAAGCATTAACAGATATAAGCTCATTAGCAGGTTCAGCACTTTGAATATCAGCCAATAAATCACGAGTAAATGTCTGCCATGTTCCATCACTAGCGTTGGCTCCCAAACCAAGACGAATATACTCTCCACTCAATCCTCTATCATCATCTCTTGGGGTATAGGTTAAGTAGCGTCGTCCATTGGTGGTCTCTACAGAGATATAAATAGTAAAGTCTTCATCATAATTCATACTCCATCGCATATAACGACCATCGGTATTACTCCAAGCGTTATCTCCTGTTCTAGCTCCTAACATATAGCCATCACCTTTACCTGAACCTTGTAAAACAATCACTCTACTCTGTTTATCATTATCGTAACTATTGGTTATAGTTGCTTCACCTGATGTATTGGCAAAGATTGACCACCCTTCTGTATTACTGTTTTCAGCATCTTCATAGCTTGTAACAGGGTCTGGAACTTCACCTATATTAACTACTCGTGTAACTTCAACCGCACTGTTACCTGCTACATCTACTACATTATAACTTACCGTGTACGCTCCAACTACTTCGGTATTGACGGGGTTAACCGTTACAATATTAGGAGTAATATCACCATCTATATTATCAACTGCACTGGCTCCTGCATCTACATATTCACTACCAACCAGTATATTTTCAACAGCATTACCAAGGCGTGTAAGCACAGGTCGTATTGTATCTACCACGGGTACATCAAAAGAGGAGAGGGTTTGAATATCATCAACTCTACCTGAACCACGAACCATAAAGGCATTAATAGAAAACAGTGCATTACCTACTTCAAAACTCTCTAAATCAGCTGCTATATTTCGAGTGAAAGTCTGCCATGTTCCATCTCTAGCACCAGCACCTAGACCAATACTAATGTATTGTCCATTTAGTCCTCCATTATCTTCCCTTTGGCTATAGGTTAAATATCGTCGCCCATTGGTAGTTTCAGTTGAGATATAGATGGTAAAGTCTTCTTCATAGTTCATACTCCATCTTATGATATTTTTTGTTCTATCATCCCATGCACCTGTTCCAGTTCTAGAACCTAGTATGTATCCATCACCTCTGCCAACACCTTGGAGATTAATAACCCTGCTCTGTTTAGTATCATCATAGACATTGGTAACGGTTCCTTCACCTGAGGCATTAGCAAAGAGTGACCAACCCTCTATGTCTTCATTTTCGGCATCTTCATACACCGTTATTGGGTCAATGGGTTCAAGTTCATAAACAATAGCATTAGACAACAACTTAATATCATCAACTAAACCACTATTACGAACCTGAAATCCATTCACAGCCACTAAACTGTTATTGGGTTCAAAGTCTCTTATATCCTCTTCTAAATCTCTGGTAATCGTCTGCCATAATCCTAAAGCATTCATCGGGTCATCTCCTGCCCATACCGAACCTCTTATTCTATCATCACCTAAACCATGATGAATGGCAGCTCCATTCTCTATAACTCCTTGATGGGTTGAACCTAAGCTATAGACCAAGTCTCTTACTCCTTCACTGGTCTCAACACTTACTCTAAACTCAAAGGCTTCAACATCTCTAATCGTTCCTCTCGCATCTGGGTCAGCTGAGAGTACTTCTAGCTCCCCTCCAAAGTTTCTAAATTTCCATTGAACTATTTTTTGTTCACTGTTATTCCATGCTCCACCAATGCTATAAGCATTATTAGCTCCTGAACCAATTAGACTAATAACATTTCCTTGTAAATGTCTACCTTGTCTATCATTATCAGCTATATTACTAATGGTCGCTCCTGCTGGGTCATTATCGGAAACCACCCAACCATCTATACCACTTTCACCATCTTCATAAACTATCTCATCAGGGGTATAGAGAACAATATCATCTATCATTCCTCCATCTCCACCGTTATAGATAAATCCATTGACTGCGATAATTTCATTATCGGGCTCTGCATCTTTTAAGTCTCGTTCTAAATCTCTGGTAATCGTTCGCCATCTTCCATCTATTGTTGCTGCTCCTAAACCATGGTGGATTCCATTTTCAAAGCCGTGTAACAGTCCTCGGTTTGGGCTGAAGGTGTAGAAGAGATGTCTCAGTCCATTAGTCGTTTGAACCAGTACATGAATGGTATACTCTCTATCAGTTCTCATTCTCCATGCAATATTGGTATCAGTGGTATGATTCCAAGCCGTAGCACCATCAAAATCACCCAACATATAAGAGCCACCTCCTGTTAACTGAATAACCCGACTATTACTCACCGCATCATAGATATTATTTACCCCATCAGCTGGTCCAGAACGTACACTCCATCCATTAATGCTACCATCTTCAGCATCTTCATAAAAGGTATTTCTATCAGGTTCAGGATATACATAGTTTGCCTCTACTACTGAGAGTAGTTGAATATCATCAATAAGTGTGTTACCTTGAATAGTCATACCATTGATAGCTATTAGTTGATTATCAGGGTCATAATCTCGTAAGTCATCTATCAAATCTCTAGTATAAGTAAGCCAAAGTCCACCTGTATGTGTGGTGGAAGCAACCCCATCTCCATTTCTAGAGATACCTAAACCATGGTGAATCTCTAGTTCATCTTCACTCAGACCATTATCGGGTCTAGTAGGGGTATAAACCAATCGCTTTTCCCCCTCTTGAGTCTGAATATGGACAATAACCGTAAACATCTCAGTGTTTCTCATTTTCCACTGCAGTGTAGTTTGTGTGGTATTGTTCCATGCATTCACCCCATTGACTGCACCAATGGTGAAGGCATTATTTTGTCCATCACCACTAAGACTAATCACATTATCATCATAAGCATACATAAATGGGTCTGTTCGCTGTTCTCCATTTATTTCACCTCTGTAGAGTACCTCTTCATCATCGTGAACAACCGTAACCGTTGCTCCTGCTGGGTCATTATCGGTCACTTGCCAATTGACTATGCCATTTTCACCATTCTCATAGGTGGTTCGCTCAGGTGCATCAAGAGTTACATTGTCAATTAACCCTCCCCACCCATTAAATTGCATCCCATTAACCCTAATAATTTCAAGATTTGGCTCTGCTGTTCTTAGCTCCTCATCCAAATCTAATGTCACCGTTTGCCAAGTTCCATTATGTGATTGAGCGTTTCCGAATCCACTAAGAATCCCTGCTCCATGGTATCCCCAGTGACCATTTAAGTCATTAAAAAAGAGCCAACGATGACCATCTGTTGTATCGACACTCACATAGATAGTATATCTATCTGTATAGTTCATACGAAAAGACAATACACGTTCTGTTCGATTATTCCAACTCTCACCATTGGCTAAATTAAGCTCATAGGAACCTCCAGCTGCTAGACGAATAACTCGACTATCTAACTCAGCATTATAGACATTGTCAATAGAGGCTCCCTCATCACTGCCCTCCCCAATGGTCCATCCACTAATGGTGCCATCTTCTGCATCAGAATAGACCGTTGTCGCATCCAAAACTGTAAATAGCATTACAAAAACTATAGCTAAAATATGTATGATTTTCATTTGATTATACCTTTAAGAAAAAAGAAGATGTATCCTACCTAGCTTAGATAGGATACGAATTTAAAAGAACTAGAATATATTAGTTTGGTAACATCACCATATCATCAATACGTCCTGAACCACGAATCATAAACGCATTGACTGAAATAAGTTCATTACCTGCCTCAGCACTTGCAAGGTCATTGGCTAAATTACGGGTAAATGTTTGCCATGTTCCATTATCAGAATCAGCTCCAAGCCCTAACAACACATATTGACCACTTAAACCTCTATCATCATCTCTTGGGGTATAGGTTAAGTATCTTCGTCCATTGGTAGTCTCTGTAGAAATATAAATGGTAAAGTCTTCACCATAGTTCATACTCCATCTAAATATACTGTTTGCTCTATCGTTCCATGCATTAGCACCATCTCTAGCTCCAAGCATATACCCATCACCTTTACCTGAACCTTGTAAAGCAATGACTCTGCTCTGTTGGTCATTATCAAGAACATTGGTAATGGTTGCAGCACCTGAAGCATTTGCAAAGATCGACCACCCCTCTGTAGTTTGGTCTTCAGCATCTTCATAAACAGTCTCTTCATAACTCAACATCGTGTAGATATCATCTAGGCGACCTGAACCTCGTATTAAGAAAGCATGAATAGCTACCAACTCATTACCTGGATCAAACTGCTCTAAATCATTTTGAAGATTACGTGTAAAGGTTTGCCATGTTCCATCATTGGCATTGCTACCTAAACCTATACGAATATAGTTACCACTTCTACCTCTATCATCATCTCTTGGTTCATAGTTCATATACCTTGCACCATTGGTAGTTTCAAGGGCAACATAGATACTAAAGGCTTCAATATAATTCATACTCCATCGTATAACACCATGGTCTCTATTGTTCCATTGACCTTCACCTGTTCGTCTTCCTATCTCAAAACCATTGTTAAGTCCAGCTCCATTCAACTCAATTACATTACTACCTCTAACCACATCGTTAACATTGGTAATGGTTGCACCAGCAGGAGTGTTATCATAAACATGCCATCCTTCAACACTACCATCTTCTGCATCTTCATAAACTACATCATCATTTGGATTTAAAATCACTGGTCTAGCTAACATCTTCACATCATCAATTAAACCACTTCCTCTAACTTCAAAAGAATTCACCGAAATCAAACTGTTGTTTGGTTCAAAATTTCTAATATCTTGTGCTATATCTCTCGTTACGGTCTGCCAAACATTATTAACTGGTCCGTTATACTCATTCCACGCATTTTCCCATCCATTTCTTCCAATTATTGACCAACCACCTAAATCATGCCAAATGGTTTGTCCATTCTCTATAATACCTCCACTTGGAGTATAGGTATTATTATTTACATAAAGCATTGTTCTAGCACCTTGTGTGGTCTGGACATTAACACGAACTTCATAATACTCATGGAATCTACTTTTCCATTGTAAAATCTCTTCAGTGGTGTTATTCCAAGCCCCAGCACCTAAACTATACGCATTGTTTTGTGCTGAACCTTGTAGATTAATTACTGTACCTTGAGCATTTTCAGGATCAGCCGTTGTCGTAATGGTTGCTCCTGCAGGGTCATTATCTGAAACTGTCCAGTTGGCTACACCACTCTCACCATCACCATATAAATTTTCTGTTGGGTTATACAATATAATATCATCGATGAATGCTTCAGAACCATTATAGATAAACCCATCAACAGAGATAAGTTCATTATCAGGGTCAGCATCTTTCAAATCTGCTTCTAAATCTCGTGTATAGGTTCTCCAAACATTTTTATATTCACTATGTTGGTAACCACCTAAACCATGAAGGATTCCTATACGACGACCATTCTCATCAACCATTGTTCCATTATGGAAGTTGATACGTTGTGGTAAATCATTATAGAAAAGATATCTCAACCCATGTGTAGTATTTACCAATACATAAATAGTATATCTATCATATACATTCATCTTCCATGTTATGGTCTTCTCTGCTCTATTATTCCAAGCACTTGACGTTCCAGGAAAACCTCCTAACATACGAGACCCACCATCCAAGTGAATCACCCTACTCTCTTGACTATTACTATAGATGTTAGCAAACGGATTATTTGATGAGTTATTACGAATCACCCACCCCTCTGTTGTTCCATCTTCACCATCTTCATAAACTGTAGTAGCACTAGAAAATGTTACCATAGTCAATAGCATAAACATTACTATACTGATATTTTTCATTTTTACAC
>JAHZJZ010000191.1 GCA_022600655.1 Campylobacterota bacterium
GAAACTGTAATAACATATTTCCCATCTATTGTCATCTCCATTGCATCCAATGGTTCGCTTAGAGTATAAAATGGTTTATTTTTATGGTCGTAACCTTGTACTTTTCTTTTTTGTTTCATCGGTTTCCTTCGTATAATATAAACATCTTTTTTATAATTTTTATTTACCATTTTTTAATTTTACTTCAACTATTACCGTACTCTACCATCCTAAATCTCCAAAATCCTCTCAACTGTAATCTCATCTGCCAACTTTTTAAATTTAGCCAACTCCTCTGTTGAAAGTCTCACTCTATTACAGCACTTGCAAGATTTAAAACCTCGAAAACCTCACCACTCTCAACACAATAAGCACTCAACCGTCCATACTCCTCACTTTCTAAAGAGTAGTAGCAACAGCCCGTATCAATATTGACAAAATTATCGGTTATCTCTGCAGCATTTTTTTGTGGTGTATGCCCATAGATATTAAATATCTCAACCTCATCTGAAGTCTCTTTGTCCCTCGTCCAAAGAGCTTCTGATATAAGCTCTTTTTGCTTCTCTTTATCGTTACGAATCATCCAAACTTTTGAGATATTACTGTGAGAGACCACCACTTTTTGACCTGATGAATGATGGGTATCAAGTTCAAGATAGATGGGTAGCTTTTTCATCCACTCTATATCATCTTTTAGTTGCTCTATCGCTTTTGCATCTTTAATAATCTGATAAGAACCATCTTCTGCTTTTTCCAATAGTCCATAAGACAAAAGTGTCTCTATACCACCATTTCTTATCCATGTATTGTTCATATCAACCTCTACATCTGCCAAAAGGTGTAGTGCAAATCGTTCTCCATATCTTATCATCATCACTTCATGATTTCCCATGACAGTGGAGTAACCTTGTTCACGAATATATGCCACCACCTCACGACTTTGTAAACCTCGGTCAACAAGGTCACCTACAAAGATGAGTTTTGCATCTTTTGGTAATTTGTCTATCAACTTCAAGAGTGTTTTATACTCTCCGTGAATGTCTCCTATGACATAGTGTTTATTCATCTTCTTTCCCTCCATTCCTAACAAAATCTTAATTTTCTATTTTTGCCCATTTGGTTTTGACGGTGTTGTCAGGGACAATACCCTACACAAACTCATGTTTCAAAATTGCATAAACATCTATATCCATTACTCTATCATTAACAACTATCTCTTCTCTATGTCGTCCCTCATGGGTAAAACCTAGCTTCTTTGCCACATTGCAACTTCGTTCATTTTGTACTGCACATCGTAAGAATATTTTATCCAATCCATACTCTTTAAATCCAATCTTAACCATCTTCTTAACAGCCTTGTGAATAATCCCTTTTCCATGAAAATCAGCATCTAACCAGTAGCCTACCTCTCCTTTTTTAATGCCATACCCTTTGGTTACTGCAAGTTCCACATTACCGACCAACTGATTTTTATAAAAAATCATGCAGTTAACATATTTTTTGTCTGCATAGCGTTGCAAACTGCTGTCTATAAACTTCATTGTATCGTCAACACTTTTTATCTTATCTACCCAAAGTAACCATTGCCGAAATAGTGCTTTATTTTTTTGAGTTAAAGCAAAAGTATCTTTGGCATGAGTTGGGTGTGTTAGCTCTAAGTGTACCTCTTTATTTATCTCTATTTTAAACATTTCATACCTTTTAAAAACTAATTCAAACACTATATTTTAAGGCTTTTTAGCCTACACAATCACAACACAAATTGTGACTATACTTTCCCCATGAGAGAGATAATTTTTCCTCCTATTTTTATTATCTCATCCTCATAACTTCTACTTTATAAACTATTTTCCCACTGCTGATTTGGCACGGTAGAAGTTCACATTTCAAACCACTGTTTTTAAATACTCTTCAGCTTCAATCTCTTCCCCATCAACAATAATATGGGTAGCGACACCTCGTCGACAAAGCTCTTCACTTGCCATCCAATAATCTTGACCAATGAGTAATCTTTCAAACTCCTCTTCAGTTAGAAACCCCTGTTTGACTACAATATCATGTCTAAATTTTGTATTGAGTCTGTCGGCATGTTCAACTTTTGCCGTTATCTCTCCACCTTTCCCTCCAAAACCAGCTTTATAGTTATGAAACATAAGATTAGAGTATGGGTATATAACCCGTTTACTTGCCATACAAAAAAGTGTTGCACCCATGCTATACCCATGATTATCAAGATAAGCAACTGTTCGATTATGGAACTTCTCTTGAATCGTATTGTAAAACTGTCTTCCCTCTTCGACACTTCCTCCATGTGAGTTGATAACTAACTCTAGTCTATCTTTAGAAGAAGCCTCTTTTAGTTCATAAAACATTGTATGTAGTGACTTTTCTGAACTTTTTAAACCACCTATATAGATACAATACCGTTTATATTGAGCTGTTACTCTATATTTTGGCTTGTTCCAAAAAAGAAGTTTATTGAAAAAAAGTCCATGCAATATTTTTCTTTTTTTTAAATACCTATCTATTTTAAAAATAGCCATAGCCACTCGCTTATGAGGTAACTTCTCATAAA
>JAHZJZ010000192.1 GCA_022600655.1 Campylobacterota bacterium
ACTTGCAACTTTTGCTCCATTTTTCAGAGGATAAAATGGATTTATTTTCCATGAGTCTATCATCTCATCTGAAACTTTAGACCCCAAAGCATGAATGAGCTTTTCATTAGAAGCCCTCATATCTTCATTAACGGCTTTAAGTTTTGCAACTCTATCTTTAATCAAAGAAAACTGTGGATCACTATCGGCTAAGTCTGAAATCTTTCCATCTATGAAGTTGTCTTTAGCACGAATCCATGAAACCTTATAGTTTTTAGCAATGATAAAAAATGGTATATTTACCACTCTTTTGTTTCTTGCCATATCTTCAGCTACCACTCTTGCTGAAAAATTCTCTTGATTAAATGGCCACGCTACGAGTGCAGCATAATATCCATCTTTTTTATAAGGAACGGCTTTAAACTTTCGTCCTCCTGCCTCTAAGAAAAACTCTTTGAGTGCATTGTCTTTAACTTGAAAAACAACCAACCCTGCACCACCACGAGTTACAGAGTAGGAGTTTGATAAAATATTAACTTCAGGACGTTTATAGTCTACATCAACGTTAATATTTTTAGTAACACTGTTTCCCTGAAAGAATCCCCAGTTACTTCTATCGGTTGCACTCACTGTTACATTAAACTGTTTTGCTTTAGGATTTAACATGACCCCATTAACAGCTTTTTTAGGATATGCAACTTTAATAGTACGGCTATTTTCATTCTCTTCTAAAATTAACTCATTGGCTACAACCACTCTATTTTGACCATCACTTACTTGTACTTCATATGACTTAAGTGCCACATCATCAGTAATGTTAATCTGTAAAGGATCTTTACGATTCCAGTAGAGATGATCAGGTGCATCAATGACTGGTGCTACTCTCTCAAACCCTTGTGAAGTGAGAAGGTATGCTCCTCCTCCTATCATTAATCCCAATATAACAACCAATAAGGTTTTTGAACTTCCTCTTTTTTTACTATATATATTTTTATTACGTCTCATTTAATAATCCCAACTCTTTTATCTTTACTTTTAACGCTTCTATAAGCACTTTCATCTCTATATTTTTTACTTTAAACCCAGCAGCATTGTTATGTCCACCACCATATGCAATGGCTAAAGGAGAGACATCACTCTTTTTACTTCGAATAGATACACGAATATGGTCATCCCATTCACTTATAAGTAGTGCTATTTTAACGGTTGCCAGTGATAAGCCATAATCAACAACACCCAATAAATCACTAGCTATTGCACCCGACTCTTTTATACTCTCTTTAGTAGCCACCATTATCGCCAACTCACCATCATTACTTAACACTAATGTCTCTAATGTACGGTTCAGTATACGTAACGATGTCAACGAACGACGTTGCTTTAAGTTATACGCTACTTCTGATATATCAATATCAAACGTAATCATATCGGATGCTACATCAAAAACCTCTTTAGTGACATTGTTAGTTGTAAAATATTGCGTATCTGAGACCAAAGCCGTATAAAAACAGGTGGCTGTTGCTTGATTTATCGGAAAATCATCTCTAAAAAGTTCAAATGCTACCTGCGAAGCAGAGGCGTAGTCTGCCTTTACTACATTAACCAAACCATAATTGGTATTACTTGGATGATGGTCAATATTAAGTATATCTCTACCTTCAAGATTAAATCCCAATAAATCAACAGAGCCACTGTCACAAGTAATCACTAAACTACTGTCAAAATCTATTTGATGTTTTATCTTTTTAAAATTTGGTAAAAAATCCAAATTTTTAGGTAAAGCTCTATCAGCATTGACAACTTCAACCTGTTTACCATACGCTTTGAGTAGAGCATAAATCCCCAAAGCTGTCCCTAATGTATCAGCATCAGGATTAATATGAGAGAGAATCGTCACTCGCTCATAACTATCAATCAATACTTTAACATTTTGCTCCATCAAACCTCTTCCATTTTCATAGAGAGGTCTATCCAATTGGCTTGATGAATTAACGACCCCGATGAGATAGCATCAACCCCAACCTGAGCAATCGCTTCAATGGTCTCTAGTGTCACATTACCACTGGCTTCTAATAAAATATGCGGATAGTTCGCATTTCTAAAGGCTACTACCTCTTTGATTTGAACATTACTCATATTGTCACACATCACAATATCAGCTCCAGCACCCATCGCCTCTTGCACCATCTCAAGACTCTCACACTCTATCTCTACTTTAGAGGTAAAAGGAATCTTTTGGCGAACCTCTTTCATAAATTCTGAAAGATTATCAATTGTTTTCAGATGCGTATCTTTCAACATCAAACAGTCATCTAATCCCATACGATGGTTAATCCCACCACCACAACGCACTGCATACTTCTCAAACTCTCTAAGCAGTGGACGGGTTTTTCGTGTATCTAGTAGTTTCACACCATAAGGCTCTACTTTTGCAACAAACTTAGCTGTCAAGGTAGCAATAGAACTGGCATGTAAAGCTATATCTAAAATCGAACGTTCTAATGACAAAATTATTTTTGAGTCACCAAAGATATAGAGCAACTTATCATCTTTTTCAAAAGACTCTCCATCTTCAACATACCACTTTAACTCTAACCCATACATCTTAGCCATAGTATCAATATACTCTCGCCCAGCAAACACCCCATCATCTTTAGCTAAGATATAAGCACGAACCTCTTTAGACTCATTAATACGAGCAAAAAGGTCACCACGCCCTACATCTTCAGCTACTACTGCTTCTATAAATTTTTCTTTAAACACTATAATTACCTCTTTTATTTCTAGACCATATTAATTTATATTATATTATGAAGTATAACACAAGATGCGTGAAAATATAGATTAATCACACTCCTACTAACCATCACACTTTGCCTATTTATAAAGATGAGGAGTAATAATAATAATTACTTCTCATCTTCATAATCAATTCGATTTTTAAGAGAGTCATAAACATCATTATTTTCTCTCTTTCCCACAGCAAGTACCACGATAATAATCTTATCTTCTCTCACTTCATACGCCAATCTAAAGCCTGAACTTCGTAGTTTTATCTTATAAATATTTTCATATCCACTCAACTTATCATTAGCCACAACTGGTTCAACCAAACGCTTTGCTAACTTCTTTTTAAACTGCTCTTTAATGGTGGAGTTGAGTTTGTCCCACTCTTTTTTAGACTTTTTGATAAAATGAAGTTTATAACTCATCTAACGAGACCTCTATAAGTTCACTATCCTTATAATTTAGTCGTTCTTTAACCTCTTGCATTAAATGGTACTCATCCAGCATATCCATCATTTTTTCATAAACTTCACTTGGCACAAGGTAGGCACTTGCTTTGTTATGATTTAAAATCGCAATGCTCTGTCCATTGGCATTTTCTATCACAGATGATGGACTTTTTTTGAGTTCTGAAATACTTGTTGTATAGTTTGCTAAAATTCGTGTCATAACTAATATCCTTTTTAGTATCTTAATTAGTACTATTTTAGCTTATTTTTGAAAATGTGTCAACTATAAGTGAAAAGTTAACAAATATGTACTAATATATGTACATATAAAAGGAGTTACCATGAAAACCATAAATTTTTCCCATACACGACAAAATTTAGCCTCTACTTTTGATTCAGTTGTTGATGACTGTATGCCTGTCATTGTCACACGACAAAACAAAGAGTCTGTGGTCATTATCTCCATGAAAGATTACCGTGCCATGGAAGAGACGGCTTACCTAATGCAAAGTGAAGCCAATGCCAAAAGGTTAAATCGTTCTATTGCTCAACTCGAAGCTGGTCTTGGCACAAAACGAGAGCTTATCGAAGAATGATACTTAGCTTTTCAGATGATGCTTGGGATGACTATCTCTATTGGCAACAGAACGACAAAAAAACTTTAAAGAAAATAAATAGGCTTATCAAAGAGATACAACGAGACCCTTTTGAGGGAATAGGAGAACCTGAACCTCTTAAATACAACTGGTCGGGGTATTGGTCTCGGCGTATTACGATTGAGCATCGTTTGGTTTATAAAGTTACAGATGATAATTTGATGATTGCTCAGTGTCGGTATCATTATCGGTAATAAAACAAGGGTTCAATTGCCATCCCACCACTTACTCTTTCAAAAAGAACTCAATTTTCAACAATTTTATGTTATAATCAAACTTTAAAACCAGATAGTAGTCCGTTATCAAGCGTAAGTTTGGGGTTTTGACATCAAACCACAGCTATCAACCTCTCCAGTAGTTTTTGGTCTACTGGGCAATCAATCTTTGGTTACCCACTCTTTTTTAGAAGGAACCAAGATTTTTTATATATTTTGGTACAAATACCACATGATATTTACAATACCATTTTTAATGTGATAAACTTTACATTTGTGACACAACCCCTCTTTCATTTGATGACCCTACCAAGAGCCACCACCCCCACCACCTCCTCCTCCACCAGAGAAGCCTCCACCTCCACTGTAGCCTCCTGAGCTAGAGGCTGAACTTGGGATGGTACTTGCTTGTTGGATGTCACTTGGCATTGTGCCTATGTGGTGCATACTGCCACTGTACCATGTGGGGTTAGATAGATTTAAAACCTCATAGAACTCTGTCCACTTATCTGAGTAGCCAAAAAGTATCGCATAGGGGAGTGCTTTGTCTAAAAACTCAGGGTCACTTTTGAGTCTTCTCTCTATCTCATCGACTTTTACCCGTTTTATAAACTCTCTGTACCCCTCTAGTTTGGCGTAAGCTCTGACCCCTTTTGGGGTATAGGCTCCCATATTTTTATAGTAGTAGTGAATAAGCCAAATAACAAAAGGGATAGCCACAATAAAAGTGTAAGGCAGAAGAGCCAACTTAAGACTAGAGAACTCAGATACCAAAATAATAGAGGGGACAAAAAGAAATGTTACTGCAAAGATTTTAATAAGTATCCCCTCTATAAAGATAGCCAAGCTAATGCCTACAATAAAAAATATCGACAAAAAGCCTAACATAAACATCGCTTCGCCTCCGATGATGGATATGCCCAAAATTATGCCTAAAGCAACAAAAACCATAACAATAGGAACTACCCTAAAGAGCAGTGATTTTCGTATGGTTTGAGGGTTCTTTTGCATATATTTTTCAGCTTCACTCCACTCATAGAGATTTTCATTTATCGTACTAAAACCCTCTTGAAGTTTTCGAGCTTTGGTTTCTGATGAGGAGAAGACAAAACTCTTTTTGGCTCTGAAGAGAAGCTCATCGAGTAGATATTTTTGAGCAAACGAAAGAGAGCTGCTATCTTTTTCTATCTTTTCAACTTTGAGCTGCTTACTACTGTTGATAATCTTCAGATACCCCTGCTGTGCCAACTCTACAATGGCTGGTGCAAAATCTTTGTTGTCTGCAAACTTATCGTAGATAAGACCTGACTTTAACAGACCCATCCCTTTAGGTGGTGCATACTGTACGGCAATAGAGCCAATGGGTTGAACCTGTCCTTTAACTCTTTGGTAGTTGTGTAGATAGAACCAAAACCCACCTAAAAAGAGCCAGTGCCAAAACTTTTGCAACCAAAGTAACAACGCTTCACTACTGCTAAGTTGACTGCTCTGCCCTAAACTCTTTGGAGCAAATGCGATTTGAAAGGTCAACCCCTCATGAGAGGCTAAGTTGTTCATCTCTATGGCTAAAGTTTGACTGTCTATCCATTGATGTGTTGCCTGTGAAGTTGTGGAGCCGTATCGTCCTGTAAATGTTGAAACCTCTACCTGCCCTTGATTCAATGAGTGAGGCAGATGAATCAGCACTTTTGTAGTCTGAATGGGTACTCCCCACCCTGTACCAATGGCATTCCACCGTACAGCATCTAAACCACTATCTGTTCCTAAAACAGCATGAGCCACATCGTAACTAATACCATAATGGTGTTGACCAGTAATGTAGCTATAAGCATCACCAATCTTTAGACGAATATTGGAGCCTGAATCACCACTAACTTTAGACTCTATAAATGGAGATACCTGCTCATCGATGCTTACACTAAAGTTACTCAGCCCAATATCACGAGGAAAACTCTGAGGACTCTTTTTAATGGTATGAGGAATATCACGATAGATACCGTGCCGTTGATTGGCTCCAAAGTCATAGACAATCTTCTCTTGAACTGTTAAACTGCCTGAGTGGTGGATAGTCACATCTATATGGTAGCTCTCTATCTGTTCAGCACTCAATCCTACCCAAAAGAGTAAGAGTAGAAAGATGGCTCTCAAAACTCTACCTTTGGCATCTCTTTTTGAACAATATCTTCAAGCTCAAAATACTCTCTTGGGGTAAAGTTAAACTTTCGAGCAATAATCAAATCAGGAAAAGAGTCAACCTTTGCATTATAGTCACGAACTATGGCGTTGTAGTAGCGTCGTGCATTTTGAATCGCCTCTTCCATATTGGCTAACTCTGCTTGTAGGTTTAAAAAAGTAGTGTTGGCTTTAAGCTCAGGATAGCTCTCTGCCAAAGCAAAAAGTTTACCTAACGAGGCTGTCAAAACATTCTCTGCTGCACCCTGCTCTTCGACACTACTGGCACTCATACCACTGTTTCGTGCCTCAACCACAGCATCAAAGGTCTCACGCTCATGTTTGGCATACCCTTTCACCGTCTCAATAAGCGAGGGGATAAGATTATAACGCCTTTTCAACTGCACATCGATATCTGACCAACTTGCATCGATGCCTGTTCGTAGTGATATAAATCTGTTGTAGATGACAATCAGATATAAAGTAGTTGCGATAATGATTACTAAAAGTATTGACCCAAAACTCATAATATGCTCCTAATGGATTTTGTTATTGTTTATTATATTGGTTTATTGGGTTTTGGTCAAGTTTATAAAAATTTTTATTTTATCGCCAACATCCTCTCCAAAGCCAAATTAGCATACTTAACCGTATGCTCATCGACTACAATCTCATTAATAGGTTGCTCATCTTCTATAGACTTTAGTGTTAGGTACAAATCTTCCAAAGTAGTCTCATTCATGGTTGGACACTCTGGTTTGGTTGAAGAGAGTACATAGGTATTGCCTTGTCTCATACGGTTTACTAAGTTGTACTCCGTACCTATGGCTACTTTCTGTTCTGGGTCTAAGTCATTTACATATTTGATAAGTTGAGAGGTAGAACCTGCAAAGTCAGCTGCATCTACGATAGCTGGGTCACACTCTGGATGAACGGCTATCTTGATACCTGGGTATCGGTTTCGATAGAACTCTATGTCATCTAAAGTAAAGAGTTGGTGTACTGAGCAGAAACCATTAAAACAGATTACATCTGCCTCTTTTGGGTCACACTCTCCCTCACCTATGACACATGATTTTAGACTCATGGAGTTTGCAAAGTTCTGTCCTAAACATCTATCAGGTACAAAAAGTATCTTTTTACCACTCTCTAGTCCTTTTTCAATAATCTTATAGGCATTAGAAGAGGTACAAACCATACCCCCCATCTCACCCACTTTTGCTTTTACCGATGCATCACTATTAATGTAAGTAATTGGTAAGATATTCTCTTTTGGAATACCTCGTTCAACCATATAGTTAACACTATCGTCATAGTATGAGCCATCAATCATTCGTGCCATGGCACAACAGGCTACTTTTGGCATCAATACTCGCTTCTCTGGGGCGATTACTTTTACACTCTGTCCCATAAACCCTACACCACAAAAGACAACCCATGGATTGGTATCGGCTTTACATCGTCTTGCTAACTCTAAACTATCACCTGTAATATCTGCCATTTCAAATACTTCATCTCTTTGGTAGTAGTGTCCCACTACGGTTACAGGTAACTTCTCTTTTAATTTTATAATTTCTGCTTTATAATCAATACTCATATTTTATACCTTGAGATAATTTTAGGAAAAAATACCATACTTTTAGTTAAAATTGCGATAAACATTAACATATTATGGAGATTTTATGGATTTAAATCTAATACTTTACTTGAGTGCCTACCTTATCGCTGCTATACCTTTTGGCTACATTTTAGCAAAAGTTTTTGCTGGTGTTGATGTAAGAAAAGAGGGAAGCGGAAACATTGGGGCTACTAATGTTCTTCGTGTGGTCAAAGCTAAAGCTCCTCATTTAGCTAAAAAGCTGACCATTGCTACTTTTGCATTGGATGCTACTAAAGGTGTCATCGTTATACTAATTGCTATGGCTTTAGGTGCTGACGACAATGTATTATGGACACTGGCTGTACTGAGTGTCTTAGGTCACTGCTTTAGTCCATTTTTAGGATTTGAAGGAGGAAAAGGTGTAGCTACAGGGTTTGGCGTACTTTTAGTCATGTTACCAATTGAATCACTGATTGCTATCGTAGTCTGGTTTATTGCAGGTAAAGTACT
Source organism: Campylobacterota bacterium (assembly GCA_022600655.1). Taxonomy (GTDB): domain Bacteria; phylum Campylobacterota; class Campylobacteria; order Campylobacterales; family Sulfurovaceae; genus UBA1140. The sequence goes on from JAHZJZ010000192.1 coordinate 8,369, forward strand.
TAAAATCTCTTCACTCTCTTCACTCATTGGATTAGGGGCACTTCTTATTGCCTCTTATATTATACATCCTGATATTCCTGTGATTCACTCTCATGCTCCAATTTGGATTATTGCTTTTGTAATTTTTTACAAACATATACCAAATATCATCAGAGTCTTTAAAAAAGAAGAGGCACAAGTTATCTAAGATGACCATTCATATAGAATCATTAACTTTTGATGCCATTATTGGCATCTTAGACTTTGAGCGTGTGACACCACAAAAAGTTATAATTGATATGGAAATTGACTATGAGTATACTGAGAAAACATTCATCAATTATGTAGATATAATTGAAACTGTACAGGGTCTGATGAAAAAAAATCAATATCA
>JAHZJZ010000193.1 GCA_022600655.1 Campylobacterota bacterium
ACCAAACCAAAGGAAATAATAGCATCAATCAGCTACAATACCCCCATAATTTTCAACAAAAAAAAGGTCATAAATGAATCAAATTTTACAGATGCTAAAACTTCAACAAGAGCTTAATGATGCTACTAATGGATTAAATTGGGAAGAGGGAATTACTAAAAATGGAAAGAAGATTGATTGGCGACGTTGTATCTATCTTGAGGCTGCAGAGTTGGTTGAGTCTTATCCTTGGAAGCACTGGAAGAATATTGATGCTTCGCCTGATTATGAGAACATTAAGATAGAGCTTGTGGATATTTGGCACTTTGTAATGAGTGAAGCACTACGTCTTTATAAAGTAGAAGGGTTAGGTTCTATTGAAGCCTTAGCCAATAATATTACAGCCATGAGTGCTTGTGAGCTATTAGCTAATGGTAGTGATGAGGAACTTGATAATTATGAACAAATTGCATTAGTAGAAGAGATGATGATTAAAATACTCTTTTGCAGTAAAGATATAGATGAGCTTACAGCCTCTTTTTTAACCGTTACTGCTAAACTAGGACTAAACCTTGCAGAACTCTATGCACTCTATATCGGTAAAAATATCTTAAACAAATTTCGTCAAGAGCATGGGTATAAAGAGGGAAGCTATATTAAAGTTTGGAATGGACAAGAAGATAACGTAGTAATGCAGAGCTTACTAGCCCAAAAGAGTGACATTACACCTGATGAACTTTACACTGCTTTGGAAGAGGCTTACCCTACAAAATAATGAGAGTAAAACTCTCATTATAATTTATGGTACACGTTTATTCAACTCAACTCTAGTCACTCCAGAACCGACTGAAATCTCTTTAACCAATCGAATCGTCTGAGTACTATTCAATCCACACTCTTCACCACATCTCATACTACCTATAAGATAGTAGCTTCCTTGAGGTATACCGAAGAAATCAAACTCACCACTCTCATTAGAGTAGCTCAATTTAAGATATGCATTAAGACGTCTATCAACAGTAGACATTTTATATCCTCCTAAGTAGCTCTCATTATACCACTGTCTTGAGTAACTTGTTACAGGGTTAAGATAGAGTCTTAGCTTTTTACCTAAAATATTCTCTTCCGTATGACTATTGGTTAAATAGACCTTTCCTGATACTGTACTACGCCCTGTTTTTTTCAAATACTTATACTCATCTAAAGGGAAAGCCATACGCTCCATTACTTCACCGTTGAGTCTGTCTATACTTGGTTCATCAACAACTTTAACGCCTAAGGTAGGATAGTTTTGAGGAACATCTACACGGTTACCTAAATCTGGATTGTCTTTGATTAAAATCTCCTCTTTTATAGGAGTGGTGGTTGGTACTTTTGTATTGGTAGTCGTAGGGGCAGTGATGGGTGGACGAGTAGGGTCAAGTGTGATTGTTCGTGGTGAGGTACAACCTAAAAACCCTAAAGCCATAATGGCAGTCAATGAATATTTAGCATATTTTGTGAACATATATTTCCTTTTTTATTTTGTCAAATTATAACTAAACTCTTTTACTTTCCAAGACAAAACTCACCAAACATCTTATCTAACACCTCTTCTGAATCATAAGGTTTAGATATAGAACCTAAAGCTGTAATCGCATCTTGAAGATGATAAGAGAAAAACTCAAGCTCACCATTGAGTAGTGGCTCTTTTGCCTCTAAAATGGCTTGTTTTGTTTTTAGAACAGCTTCTATTTGACGGGTTGAGATCAACATCAACTCTTCATCTTCTCCTATGGTGTTAAATAAGTCTTCTAAATTTTGTGTCAACGCTTTAAAGTTATGTTTGGCACTAACTTCAATAGGTTTATAGTTTTTAAGCATAGAGATATCAAACTCTATTGCTAAATCACTCTTATTAAGTGCCGTAATTATATGCTTCTCTTGAGTATCATTTAGTATATCAACTATCTTTTGATCTTCATCATCAAATGCCCTACTCGCATCAAAGAGTGCGACAATAACATCAGCATCTTTAATAGACTCTTTAGAGCGTTCAACACCTATTTTTTCTATGGTATCACTGGCTTCACGAATTCCTGCTGTATCGATAAGACGAATAATATGGGAACCTATTCTCACCTGCTCTTCAATGGTATCTCGTGTCGTTCCTGCAATATCACTAACAATGGCTCTTTCATAACTCAAAAGTCCATTAAGTAAAGAACTCTTTCCTACATTTGGTTTTCCTACAATGGCAACTTTAAAACCTTCTATCAAACCTTTTCGACGGTGACTTGCATCGACAATATTTTCTATTTTTAAAATCAATGCATCTAACTGAGTAACGATATTACTTAAAATGTCATCAGGGATATCCTCTTCAGCATAGTCAATCATCACTTCTGAATAAGCTGTAGCCCTTAGCATCGCTTCTCTACTCTCATCAATAAAGTTCTTTAAATCACCTTTGAGCTGTTTGGCTAAGATTTTAGCAGCATCAACACTTTTGGCTTCTATGAGTTTGGCAATGGCTTCTGCTTTGGTTAAATCTATTTTTCCATTGAGAAAAGCCCGTTTTGAAAACTCACCAGGTTCAGCCAATCTTGCTCCATAGGCTAGAGCTGTGTCCAGTATCTCTTGTGCGACTATCATACCACCATGACATTGAAACTCAACAATATCTTCACCTGTAAAACTTTTAGGATTTTCAAAATAGATAACAATGGCTTGGTCAATAAGTTGATTTTCTCTGTTATAAAGAGAGCTAAGATGCGCCACTCTTGGTTCAATGGAATTTTTTTTGGTAATTTTAGAAGCTAGAGTAAGGGCATCATCGCCACTTACTCTTATGATTGATATAGAAGAGACACCACTTGCAGTTGCAATGGCAGCTATCGTACTAGACATTTTTTTTACTGTTAAAGTTGTTGACTATAATAAACTTTTTACCATCTCTACCTGTTTTAATGGCAACGTATTTATTTGGGAAAGCTGCACGTAACTGCTCAAGAGCAATTTGTACTAAAATCCCATCTAGTGGTTTGGTTTTACCTCTGCCTTTTTCACTTATGTGTTCAATAATAGGCTTAAGATAGTTAACAATCATCTCCTCTTGGGCCTGAATAAACTCTGCAATCTCAAGTTTAATGTATAAGTCATGATGTGCATTAATCCAGTTAAATAACATATAAGAGAGAGCATTATATCTATAACCCTCTTTACCTATAAGCAGAGCTGCATCTTCACCATCTATAAAGATATGAGCTGTCTTATTAAAGACATCTACTTCAACCGTATCAATATCAAAACAGCTTATTTCCATTAGTGCAAGAAGTTTCTGTTCTATCTCTAATGACAACTCTCTATTAGCAGGAGAGTCTCTATCATCATCAAAGGATTTAACAATATCTTTTTTGACACGCTCCTCTTTGACACTTGGTTTCTCAACATTAGTAACTTCTGTATCAAAGAAGCTACCAAGAACTTTGTCGTCCTTTTGAATCAAACTCTTTTCAAAAATTTCTGGAGAAACCTCTGATTTTTTTTCTCTATTATTTTCTTGTGAAGGGGTAGT
>JAHZJZ010000194.1 GCA_022600655.1 Campylobacterota bacterium
CTATCTTTTTAACCTATGAAGATATAGAGTTAAAAGTACTTATTGAAGAGGATAAAAAAAGTTTTATCACACACTATAGAGAACCTAATGAGCATATATTTATTGATGAGTTTCAGTATGCTAAAATGGGTGGAAAACATCTAAAATATATCTACGATACCACTGATAAGAAGATATTTATTTCAGGCTCTTCAGCTATGGAGCTATCTATTAATGCTGTGAAGTATTTGGTAGGTCGTATTTTTGTTTTTAACTTATACTCTTTTTCATTTGGTGAATTTTTGCGAGTCAAAGATGAAAGGCTTTATGCACTTTATAGTAAAACCAATGAAAATATCTCTACTCCTATTTCGCAAAAAATATACAGCTATCTTGATGAATATATAACCTATGGAGGCTACCCAAGAGTTATTTTAAGTCAAAACAATGAAGAGAAAAGAGAAGTTCTAAAAAACCTACTGAGCATTTATCTACTTAGAGACATCAAAGAGATAGCCAAAATCACCGATGAGACCAAAATGTATAAACTGCTCAAAGCACTCTCTCTGCAGATAGGAAATGTGGTTGTATATAGTGAACTCTCTAAACTTATTGGCATAAATAGTGTGCAACTCAAAGAGTACTTGAGTGTTTTTGAAAAAGCATTTTTAACCAAAACCATTAGCCCATTTTTTACTAATAAGCAGTTAGAGATTGTCAAAAATCCAGAGATTTTCTTTTTTGATATGGGACTTCGAAATGTCATTATTAAAAACTTTTCTACCCTTGAAGATCGAGTTGATAAGGGAGCGATGTTAGAGAATTTTGTGTTTAGAGAGTTGGTAGAGGAAAATTTAAAATACTATAGAACCAAAAATGGTGCAGAGGTTGACTTCATTATTGATGATAGCACTCCTTTAGAGATAAAATCCAATTTGACTTCCATGAAGGTTTCAAAGTCATATCACTACTTTTTAGAGAACTATAAACCAAAAGTTGGATATGTCTTCAACTTTAATCAAATTGGAAGTAGAGAGTTTAATGGAGTGAATATCAAGTTTTTACCCCATTTTTTATCTAAAAATTTAAAAGAAAACTAAGATAAAAATCTATCCTATTTCAACATCTCTTCCAACTCAACTTCGCCCATAGGTCTGTCATCTTTAGGGAGACGTAGACTCTCTCTGAAGTCATGGAAAAAATGACGGTTGTATAACATATGTATAAGCATAACAATACCCAATGTTATTAAGGCTCCAACCATTGCTAACATCATATCTTTTTGGGCATCCCATATGTCACCTTGTGAACCTAAAAAGGCAGCTCCTGCTTCTGGGTCAACCACAGCTGCTGCACCCCACTCAACAACTTCATAGAAACCAGCAAACGCTGATATCACCATAAAGGGAACAAAGTATCCCCAAAACCCTTTGGTTTTGGCAATACGCACAGAGAGTTCACGGAAAGGATAAACCAACCATAATCCAAAAAGAAAATGAACCAAACGGTCATACATATTACGCTCCGTCCCCATCCACTCTCCTAGTGTTACACCCCATGGAACTTCGGCGTAAGTATAGTGTGAACCTATGACATGTAAAATGGCAAAAAGCGTAATAAAAGTGTAAGAGAGTAGTGAAAACTCAAACTGTTTTTTCGTAAAGATAATAAGAGGAATAAAAATAAAGATTAAAACATTTTCAAGTAACCAGTCATCAAAATGTAAAGGGTTAATGGCTGCCCAAGTCCAAGCGATAAGAAAGGCTACCAACATAACAGTATAGTAAATATTTTTTCTCTGCATAACTACTCCTCTTGGGAGTAATTATATCATACAACTACAGTTTACACTCTAAAACACGCTGAACTAGCATATCTGATATGGTATCTCGACTGTTGACAATATGTTTAATATTCAAGTCTTTAATCACCTCTTCTTGAGAGCTGTTTTTTACTTTTACAACGGTATTAATATCAGCATCAAAAGAGTCAATGTTTTCACAAATAAGTCGGAGTTGATGCTCATTACCAATAGCCACAATAACAGCCAATGACTCTTTAACGGCAAAGTGTTCTAAAACCCCTTTTTGAGCTGCATTGGCTAAGAAAATAGACTCTTCTCCATTCGCGATGGCTTTATCTACCAACTTTACGTCATGTTCTAAAATAAGATAGAGTAGATTTTTTGCTTTAAAGGTTTTGGCTAACTTTTTTCCCATAGGTCCATACCCACAGATGATAATATGATTTTTATACCCTGTAGATTTAATGGCTCTCTCTCTAAGTTTTTCTGGCTCTTTAAAGAGCATATCGGCTAATGTTTTTATATTGTTTAAAATAAATGGTGTCAATACCATAGAGAGTACCACGGTCATAATCATCACTTGATTGATATCAGAGGAGATAAGCTTGTTAGCAAAAGCCAGAGAGAAAACGGCCAATGCAAACTCACCAACTTGCATAAGGGTCAAGGCACTCTTAATAGCTGTACGCCCCTGTACGAAAAATCGTAAAACACCAAAAATAATAAGTGCTTTAACCAACATAATCGCAACGAGCAGACCTAAAATAACAAAACCATAGTCAAGTACAATCGTTGGGTCTATTTGCATTCCTATAGTTACAAAGAAAACACCTAATAAGATATCTCTAAAAGGAACTAAATCTGCCTCAATTCGGTAACGAAATTTTGTCTCAGCAATGGTCATACCTGCAATAAAGGCTCCTAATGAATAAGAGAATCCAAAAAGTTCAGCTACCACAGAAGCAGCGATAACGGTTAACATAACTGAGCCTAAAAATATCTCTTCAGAGTTTGAAGAGATAACCCAATCAAAGAAACGCTCTATAAAGTATTTTCCCACAATAAATAGAATAAGAAAAACCACAATGGCACTAAAGAGTGTATGCAGTAGAAGTTCAGAGACAG
>JAHZJZ010000195.1 GCA_022600655.1 Campylobacterota bacterium
GGTAGAGCCTATCACTATGGTCACTGCATATGATGCCCTATTTGCAAAACTTTTTGATGGCAATGTCGATATGATTTTAGTAGGTGATAGCCTCAATATGAGCTTTTTAGGTAAAGAAGACACCCTCTCAGCAACTATGGATCAAATGATTTACCATACTCAAGCTGTCTGTAATGGAGCTACATTACCTCTTATCGTACTAGATATGCCATTTGGTTCCTACACCAGTGAATCAGATGCTGTAAAAAATGCTACTAGAGCCTATCAGGAGACCAATGCTCAAGCTGTTAAAATAGAGGGTGGAAAAGAGAGAGCTCATATTGTCAAAGCACTAACCCAAAACTCTATTGCTGTTTTAGGTCATATTGGACTTATGCCACAGTTTTTACGAAGTGATGGTGGGTACAAAATACGTGGAAAAGATAAAACCGATATCGATAACCTCATAGAAGATGCCAGAGCATTAGAATCTGCTGGTGCATTTGCCATTGTGGTAGAGGGGGTTAAAAGCGAAGCAGCCAAAGCAATTACTGAAGCTGTTAATATTCCAACTATTGGTATAGGTGCAGGGGTTGATACTGATGGACAGGTACTGGTTTGGTCTGATATGTTTGGTTTCTTTGAAGCCTTTAAACCTAAATTTGTCAAGCAGTACTGTGATGGTGCTTCACGAATACGTGAACATCTTGACAACTACACCAAAGAAGTTAAAAACAGAGAATTCCCTAGTGAGGAGTTTACCTACTAACAATGGAAAGCCGAATAGTAGACATAGAAAAATTCGATATGGAGCAGAGCGTTGAGGTCTCCTTACGCCCCACTTCATGGGATGAATATATTGGTCAAGAGCAGATTAAAAAGAATCTAAAAGTATTTATAGAAGCAAGTCGTAGACGTGACGAAGCCTTAGACCATATTCTCTTCTTTGGCCCTCCAGGTTTAGGGAAAACAACCATTGCTAACCTTATCGCCACACAGATGAATGCACAGATAAAGACCACTGCCGCTCCCATGATAGAAAAGTCTGGTGATTTAGCAGCTGTTCTGACAAATATTGAAGAGGGTGATATCCTGTTTATTGATGAGATTCACCGAATGACTCCAGCCATAGAGGAGATACTCTACTCAGCCATGGAGGATTTTAGACTAGATATTATCATCGGTTCTGGTCCTGCTGCACAAACGGTTAAAATTGACCTGCCACGTTTTACACTTATAGGAGCTACCACACGAGCAGGTATGCTTTCACACCCTTTAAGAGAGCGTTTTGGTATGCACTTTAGAATGCAGTTTTATACGCCTGAAGAGTTAGGAGAGATTGTACGACTCGCTTCCATGAAGCTAAATAAAGTAACGCAAAAAGATGCCTCCTATGAGATAGCCAAACGAAGTCGAGGAACACCAAGACTGGCACTTCGACTACTACGTAGAGTTCGTGACTTTGCAGAGGTTGCCAATGAAGATGAGATAAACTTAGATACTACTAAATATGGACTCGACCAATTGGGAGTTAATGACATAGGATTTGATGAGGAAGATATACGTCTACTTGAGCTACTTATCTCTGCTAAGAGTAAACCGATGGGACTAAGTACCATTGCTGCTGCACTTAGTGAGGATGAAGGAACCATAGAAGATGTGTTAGAACCCTATCTTCTTGCCAATGGCTATATAGAGAGAACTGCTAGAGGTCGTATTGCGACAGAAAAAACCTATTCACATTTTAGACTTACGCCATATAAAAAAGATACACTTCTATGAAAAAAACTGACTCTATAATTGCTATACTTTTTGGATTAGCTGTTTTTGGAGCTTATACCATCTACCAACCTTTTTTACTCTCGATGATAGTAGCTCTTCTGCTTACCATGGCAACAGCCAATATGCATAAGAATTTTTCTCACAGTATTAACTCTGAAGCACTCTCATCACTACTATTAACGTTTTTACTCTTTGTTATACTCTTTGTACCCATTATCTATATCGCTACCATTGGGGTTCAATATATCTCAGGCATTGACAGTGAAATAATTACACAAACCACTACTAAAATCTCTACACTCTCAAAAGATATCCCCTTTATAGGTGAATGGATAAAAGATAATCTCTCTGACGAAAAAATTCTAGAAATTATTAAAACCTCAACAGCCACCATTACCAAAGCGGGGAGTAAAGGGTTTGGCTTTATTAAAAATGTATTTTTTGTAATTATTTTTTATTTTATACTAAACCTCTATGGTGAAAAACTTTTTAATATCATGAGAAATCTACTACCGATGCGTGATGAAGAGGGAAGTCAAATCTTAACTGAAATTTCATCAACGATGGAGATAGTTTTCTACTCAATTATCGTTACAGCCATATTTGAAGGAATACTTTTTGGCATGATGGCAAGTTTCTTTGGATTTAATGGTCTACTCTTTGGCGTAATTTATGGTTTTGCTTCACTCATTCCTATTGTGGGAGGAGCAGTTGTCTGGATTCCAGTTTCTCTTTTTGCATGGAGTACCCTTAATGCCAATGCTGCTATTTTTATAAGCGTTTACTCTATTATTGTTATCTCTATTATTGCTGATACCTTTATAAAACCTATCATTATCAAATATATCAAAGAGGATATACTCAACAGCTCTGTACAGATTAACGAACTGCTTATCTTCTTCTCTATCTTAGCAGGAATGAGTTCTTATGGATTTTGGGGGATGATTTTAGGACCTGCCATTACTTCATTTTTAATTGCTATCTCAAGAGTCTATATTGACCTTTATGGGCATAATGCCCATAAGCATATTATTGTGGAAGAGGATTAAATTAACCCTTTATTTTCTCTTAATTACATAACTAAGGATAATTACCCTCTAACCGTAAACAGGTATCCAAAAAGCTATCTGTTGAAGTCTCTAAAGAAAGTGTTTCTATAATCTTTCTACCAGAAATAAGATTATTCTTCAATTTTGCCTCTTTCACTTTTTTGTTTTCTTGATTCTCCTTATAATATTTCATTAAACTCTCTTCTCTGAGTTTTATTAAAAAACTCTTAACATCTTCATTGATAAGAACTATATTCTTCTCTTTATGAATTATATGTCTATTAACAACTTTTCTAACAATATTATTTTTTTTATGAAGAAAGTTTCTCATCAATAATTCAATATTAAAGTGTTTTGGATGAAAAAGGTTTATTTTACTAGGTGTTGCCTTTGGATAAATATTCCCTATTTTATATAGGTACTGTGCTACTTCATCTGGATTAAGTGGTTCTGTAATCGTAATTTCTTCTCCATTGATAGGAAAATTAGGTGCGATAGCTTTAAGTAATTTCTTTGTTCTTATTGCACTAAGCTCACCTCTATTGTTAAACATTGGAGTATCTATTACTCCTAATAAAATATTTTTAATATA
>JAHZJZ010000196.1 GCA_022600655.1 Campylobacterota bacterium
AGTAGTCTAAGTATTTTCTCAAATAGTTATCAAGCTGTTTTGGCAATTTATTCTCATACTTAATCACAGAGACATCATCTTCAATATTACTGGTATCAAGACTCGTATCCTCTAAAACCTCTTCAAGTTCTAGATTAAAATAGAATTTGGTACCTTTCTCTTTTTGACTCTCTAGTTTGAGTTCACTCTCCATAAGCTCTAAGAATTTTGTTGAGATGGTGAGTCCAAGACCTGTACCACCATATTTTCTAGTAATTGAGACATCAGCTTGTGTAAAGGCTGCAAAAACATTAAGCTGTTGCTCTTTGGTCATACCTACACCATTGTCTTCAATACTAAAAGAGAGTTCAGCTTTGTTATCGTGTGTTTGTACTTTTAAAATCTCAACGTTAATACGTCCACCAAAGTCGGTAAACTTAACAGCATTACTCAAAAGATTAATCAGTACCTCTTTAATTTTAACTGCATCACCTAAAAGCTTTTTATTGATATTTGGGTCAAGGTAGAGATTTAAATCAATATTTTTCTCAGATGCTTTCACTCCATAGGTCTCAACAGCATTTTCAAACTCTATAATAGGGTCAAAAACAATGGTCTCAAGCTCAATCTTATTACTCTCAATTTTTGAAAGGTCTAAGATATTGTTGATAATACTTAGAAGGTTCTCTGAACTTTTTTCAATAATAGAGGTGAATTCAAGTTGCTCACCATTGAGGTCAGTACTTTTGAGTAGTTCTATAAATCCAACAATTCCATTAAGTGGGGTACGAATCTCATGAGACATATTTGCTAAAAACAGTGACTTAGATTCATTGGCTTCAAGGGCTTGCATTTTGTCTTGTCGTGCATTTTCAATTAGAATCTCAAGAAACTTATAGGCATCTTTAATACCTTTATTGGTATTGAGGTTAATGCTTTTAATCGCGTTAATACTTGGTACATCAAAATTTCTATCGGACTCTATCTCTTTAACCGTATTGTTTAAGATATCTTCTAAACTTTTAATGTTATTAGAGATTTCACTTCCTGTTCTAAAACCTAGAACGGTTAAAATAAGAGCCAATATCCAGAAAAATGCAGCAATGATTAAGACGGTAATATGCTGTAAGACATAAGCATTGTTTTTTTCCCAAAGTGATTTTTCTATCTCTTTTTGTATCTGTGTAAATTGGTCAATTTTATCCGTATGCATGATAAACCAGCTCACTGGATTAATAGAGAAGTTTCCATCATTAATGTTAGATTGTAGCTTTGAGTAGCTTGTCTCAATATGTCTATGAATATTTTTATAATCTTTGGTATCGATTTTTGAATTAATTTTATCTCTTAATACATCGTTGCTAATCTCTAAAGGGCTAAAAGTATTTGATTTACTTTTGGCATGATTCCAAAAAGTAATCTCTTTTTGTGTCATGGCTATTTTTCGCATTAAAAAGTAGTTGACAAAATCTCTCTCTAAAGAGGAGTGTTCAGTAGCAATGTAGAGTTGAGAGAGTGAGGTAATAAGTGAAGATATCTCATCGTTAAGCTTATAGTGGTTGATTAACAGTTGTTGATCTAAAATAGGTTTAGTTAAATTTTTAGTATACTTCTTGTAGAAGGCTATACCGAAAGCTATCTTCTGCTTATCGATATTATCACGTAGGAGTGGAAGTTGTCTTAAGTTACTAATGATGTTTTGCGTATCATAATCTTTACGGCTATTTTTAAGCCCAGAAAACATTGAATCATGGTCAATTGAGATAAGAGATGTTTTCGAAGATTCAATGGTTGAATCTGTTTGAACTCTTTGTCGTTTAAGCTCATCATAGGCATGTGTCCCTTTTGACCCTAAGACGATAGAACTCAAACCCCTCTCTTTCCCTACTTCTGTAATAATCTCATTGAGATGTACATTGTTTTTAATGATTTGTTTTAACTCATTGGCTTTATAGTATTGACCGTATGATATAAAAAGAAAATACGTGGATACAATAAAAAGAAGTATGATCGGCAACATACTAATGAGTTTGAGCCTATTATTCATCTGCATAATCTAAACTCCTTAAGCACCAGAGCTTTGTTTCATATAATCTTCAAGTGAAATAAATAGACCCCAGTATTTGATAAACAGAGCTTCAAGTTTTGAATGGTCTGTACAGAATTGAATCTCTTCAAGGACATCAGCTAACTCGTTAATACGAAGATTACTAGCAGCTCCTTTTAGTTTATGTCCTAGCTCATGAATATTATCCATATCTTTTTGGTAGTAAGAAGCTAAAAGATGATCTTTGTCATGGTGTGCTTGTTCTATAAAGTCATCAACAAACTCTTCAATAAGAACAACTGGCAAGTTCAACTCATCTGCAGCCACTTTTGGGTTGTAGTTAATAGGCAATGCTTTGGCATTCTCTAGTGCAACTCTTGGAACTTCATCTCTGCTCTGTTCAAGAGTAGAGTTTCTTGGAGTATTGTCTAGGAGGGCATCTTCCGTTAAAGGCTCTAGTTGTTGTTCTAATTGGAATATGTCTGCATCATCAAGTAGGTTATCGTCTAGTTCAATTTTTGGTTCAACAGGAACGGTAGGTTGAAGCTCTTCTTGTACTGGAGTGTTTGCTGTTTGTTTAGGAGGCTCTATGTTAGAGAGAAGCTCTGTAAACGTACTATTAAGCTCCTCCTCTTTACTCACACCTAGTGTATCAGCTTCTAGTAAGGTTTCACTGTTTGCATCTGTTAACGGTTTTTTCAAGGTTAGCAGTGCCAGTTTGGTATAGTACTCATCTACAAATGGTAAACGCTCTGCTTTTGGTAATTTTTTAATTTTTAAAAGTAAGATATTGATATTTGGTATCTTAAGTGTTAAAGCTAGGTTTGATAAGTTCTTAATGGCTCTATCATCTCCATCTTGCAGACGCTTTTCATCAATAATAGACTGGTCAATAAAGCTGTCAAGATAGAGCTTATAGTCATCTATAGAGAGACCAATCTCTTGAGAAATCTTAGTAACATCAAGATAAATAGGTTGATAGTTGATTTGTAAATTATTGATGTTATTACTGCTCTCTATGATGTTGCTTAACTTAACTAAAGTAATCTCTTCCGTGCTTGTATGGAGTTTAGTCTCTGTATAGTTGGCTTCAATTTTTTTATTACTTAGACTCAACGTTAGTTTGTTATTTTCAAATTTAATATTTTCAGTAGTCTTATCTTCAAGGAGTGTATTAAATGTTGCATATCCCAATAAGTCTAGGAACTCATTGTCAGCTAATATAAGTTGTTTGTTATTATTGTATCCGTAATACATAAATTATTTACCTCTATTTTTTAATCGTACTGAGCGTAATGCTCAATCTCTTCTTCTATGTCAATCTTTGATGCTGGTTTATGCACAACGATAAAGCCAACAAGTTCGTTGCTCTCATCATATTTTGCTGTACAGTGAATATTACTCCAAAAATATGTACCATCTCGTCGTATATTTTTTAGTGTACTAAACCATTTTTTTAATCGTTTTTCAGTTGACCATAGCTTTTCATAAATTGTTTCAGGAACATCAGGGTGCTTAAAAACTCTATGGTTTTTACCGATTAGTTCATTCTTTCTAAAACCTGTAACTTCTGCAAAATTAGAGTTAGCAAAGGTGATAATACCATTTTTGTCGATCTCATATATTAAGTTTTTTGTATAGGTATATTCAATATCTAATGCAATTAAGTGATGCACATGATTCCTTTCTAATCGCCTTTTTAGCTTAGGCACATATTTATAGTTATCTACAACA
>JAHZJZ010000197.1 GCA_022600655.1 Campylobacterota bacterium
CCATTGGAGTTATCAATCGACGACATATCAGTACAGAAAATGGTATCTACATCAACAGTACTACCCAATCTCCCTATATTGAAGAACTTGCTCAAACTTTAACTGAAAACTGCAATAGTGACTTATGTAAAGTTCAAAATATCTTAGATTATGTCACCCATATCCCTTATAAAATAAACAACTTTCAAGCCAACTCTCCACAAGAGACCATCCAAAAAAACTTTGGTGATTGCGATGATAAAAGTAATCTTCTTATCTCCCTTTTACATGAGTTAAACCTAGAGAGTTACTTTGTGCTGGTTCCAAAACATATTTTTGTCATTGTTGCTCTTGATGAAGTGCATCTTCAACACTTTGCAAAAGGACTCTATATTAATGGTAAAAAGTACTATATTTTAGAGAGTACGGCTAAAAACTCTCCGATTGGCTTTCCTCTAAAGTACAAGCTTTCAGAAATTCATGCGATTATTGAACCATTTTCAAATGAAAAACTAGAGATTGAGACAATTGAGTGGAAACTCTAACCTCTTTTCGATATAATTAAAACTTATAACTTTTCATTAAAAAGGACAAAATAAATGAAGGAACAAACATTAGCTATCCATGCAGGATATGAAAAAGATGCTCAAGGAACCATGGCTGTGCCTATCTATCAATCGACAGCTTATGAATTTAGAGATGCAGAGCATGCTGCCAATCTTTTTGAACTTAAAGAGTTAGGAAATATCTATACACGATTGATGAACCCAACTACAGATGTGTTTGAAAAGCGTTTTGCTGCACTAGAGAAAGGAGTTGCTGGGGTAGGAACAGCCTCTGGTATGTCAGCAATCTTTTATGCTATAGCTAATGTTGCTGAAGCTGGAGATAATATCATTGTTGCCAAACAAGTCTATGGAGGAACAACTACCCTTACAGGTCACACTATTAAACGATTTGGTATTGAGACGCGTTATTTTGATGTGAACAACCCTTCAGAGATTGCATCACTCGTTGATGAGAAGAGCAAAATTATTCTCTTTGAAAGCATTACTAACCCAAGTATTGATGTAGCTGATTTTGATGCGATTGTGGCTATTGCAGATAAGCATAATATCATCACTTGTGTAGACAATACTGTGGCTACTCCTATCTACTGTAACCCTCTAATGTTAGGGTGTGATGTGGTTGTGCATAGTGCTAGTAAATATACCACTGGTCAAGGTTTGGCTATTGGAGGTGTTGTCATAGAGAGAGAAAACCTTGTAGAGAAAATCAAAGACAATCCTCGTTATGCTCACTTTAATGAGCCCGATGAGAGTTACCACGGGTTGGTCTACTCTGATTTACCACTACCTCCATTTACTTTGAGAATTCGTCTTGCCCTACTTCGTGACTTAGGTGCTGCACCTAGTCCGTTTAACTCTTGGTTATATATTCAAGGTTTAGAGACGCTACCACTAAGAATGAGACAGCACTCTAGTTCAGCCTTAGCCATTGCCAAATACTTAGAACAACACCCAAAAGTAAAAAAAGTAAACTACCCTGGACTAGAATCAAACGCTAACTATACTTTAGCTCAAAAATATTTCCCAAAAGGACAAAGTGGTCTACTCTCATTTGAAGTTGACTCTTTAGAAGAGGCAAAAGATATTGCTAACAGTACAGAGATTTTTAAACTGGTTGTAAATATTGGTGATAGTAAATCGATTATTACGCACCCTGCTAGTACAACGCATCAGCAGCTATCAGCACAAGAGCTTGTAGATGCTGGTGTTCCTGCTGGACTGGTTCGACTTAGTGTTGGGTTGGAAGATACAGAAGATTTAATTGCTGACTTAGAGAAAGCGTTAGCTTAAACTATAAAGGGCAGAGAGATTACTCTGCCCTTACTTACTTCTTTTTAGCATACTGCTTGTATGCATTTCGTGTTCTATCCCACATCCCATCAATAAATATGGTTGGTGTTCCCGTTACTTGTAATCTTCGCTTCATCGCAATATCAACACGTATAGACTCTTTAACCTGTTCACTCTCAAGTTGAGCTAAGGTAAAGGTTACTCCCGTTTTAGCTTTTATGGCTTTAATAATCTCTTTAGGGTTACGTTCTGAAGGTTCTAAAAAGAGATCATAAAGTGCCATCATATTTTTCATATCACCTTTATGTTGAAAAATATGCATCGCTTTCGTTGTTAAATCTGCAGCAGGGTGAATCCTAAGTAGTGGTAAATGGTAGTAGTAGAGTCCATACACTTTAGGATTAGCATTAACCACATCTAGTATCTCAGGAATTTTTTCTCTACAGTAGGGACAAAAAGGATCAGAGAAGACCACAATTTTATGAGGTGCATCTCTACTCCCTGCTAAAAAGTGTTTTGCATCATACGCATCTATGGGAACCTTAGGTTTTAAAAGTTTTGCATAATTTAAATCTTTTCTACCATTTTTACCTTTTTTCATCAATTTAAAAGTAATTTTATCACCTTTAGTAAACACTGTTTGAGGAACAATAGCATCTCTATAACTTTCACCAAACTTTATATTAACCTTCATAGAAAGAAAGTAAACTTCCCAGCCAGGTGCCTCTTTTAAAGTGTAGTTTGAAATGACATCTATCTTCTTAACGGGTGCATTCATCTTCCGTTCTATATAGGTTTTCATATAATTTTTGATACCATATTCATCCATTGCATGTAAGTTAACAGAGATAACCATTAAACTTAAAATCAATAATATTCTTGCCTTCATAGTACTTTCTTACTCCTTTCTATTTCCAGATAATATTTTATCATAAAATTAATAAAATTTGTTATTTAATTGTGTTAATATTTATAGACAAAAAAAACTCCATATTGATAAAAGCCTAAATAGGGTAAAATTCTCCCAATGAAACTAGAAACAAAAATAGAGTACTTTACCACCCCTCTTTATTTGGAGAGTGGAAGAATCCTAGAACCTTATCAAATCGCTTACGAAACTTACGGTGAACTCAATCACGATGCCTCCAATGTTATCTTAGTTTGTCATGCCCTTAGTGGTTCTCATCATGCTGCAGGACTCTATGAGGGGGATCGCAAGGCTGGTTGGTGGGATGAACTTATTGGTGATGGGAAAGCCATAGATACGCAAAAATATTGTGTTATTTCAACCAATGTTATTGGCTCTTGTTTTGGAAGTACTGGACCTATGAGTAGTAACTACCCTAGTGATAAACCTTATCGGTTAAAATTTCCTGTTTTAACCATCAAAGATATGATAAAAGCTCAAAAACAGCTACTTAGTAACTTAGGTATCTATCATGTTAAAGCTATTGTTGGTGGTTCGATGGGGGGCATGCAAGCGTTACAATTTGCCGTAGACTATCCAAACTTTGCTGAACAGATAATCTCATTAGCAGCGACCTATGCCACACAACCTTGGACGATTGCTTTTAACAAAGTTGCTATGGAAGCCATACGTAGAGACCCTAGGTTTGACAACGGTCAGTATGAAAAAGATGCTTTTATAGAAGAGGGGCTTGATGGTTTAGCTATTGGTCGAATTGCAGGACATATCTCCTACCTCTCTCCTGAATCTATGAATGATAAGTTTGGACGAAACTATGTTAACAATGATGGACTTTTTGAACTTTTTGGACGTTATGAAGTAGAGCGATACATGGAGTACAATACCAGTAATTTCTCCAAACTATTTGACCCTATGAGCTACCTCTATATTGTCAAAGCCATTAACACTTTTAATCTAAGTCGTGGTTATGATTCGCTCTATGATGCCATTATACGTATCAAAGCAAAAATGACACTGATCTCATTTAGCAGTGATTATCTCTTTTTCCCCAAAGAGATGGAACATATTCACTATATGATGCAACGTAACGAGCAAAACTCAAAATACTTTGAAATAGATAGCAACTATGGACATGATGCCTTTTTAGTTGAACTTGATAAATTTGACTATATTATAAAACAAGCACTAGAGGAGAGCAATTAATGAAAACTGATACCTTTGAAGATAGACTTGAACAATCAAAAGAGATACTAAATAAATTGATGGATCCAAGTATTACACTAGAA
>JAHZJZ010000198.1 GCA_022600655.1 Campylobacterota bacterium
GTCAAACAAATTATAAACAATACAAAAACCTAAAAAAATGAATGAAACAATTTTAACCTACGCAATTAATAATCTAGTTATTATTAGTATTATTACAATTATTGGATCAGCTCTAATTTATGAAGCTGGCTGTAAAATAAAAAAAGTATTAGAATCCAGTGATATTGACTCTATTAATAAATATATAAATGGTTATACAAAAATTAAATACAATAAGAAGACATCACTTATTATTGAAGAACCTGTAAAAATATTTGAATCACTTAATATTCCTAATGCTGAAGCTGTTGTACTAGGAGCTTATTCATATATTATGTCAGCAAGGATTAGAGTAAAAACTTATATAGGAAGATATACCTCTATTGCTAGAAATGTAGTAATGGGGGAACCAAATCATCCCATCACATGGCTGTCCACATCTCCTATTCAATATAATCATAAAGACAAGTGGGGTTGGCACTCTAGTTTAGAAGGATTTGAGGGTGAAAAGATTCTTAAAAAAGATAATGCTAAAATTTTTGGAAAAAGAGTTGAAATTGGTAATGATGTTTGGATTGGTGAAGGGGTTCAAATTTTAAGAGGGGTAAAAATAGATGATGGGGCTATTGTTGCTGCTGGTTCAGTGGTTACCAAGTATGTGCCCCCTTATGCTATTGTTGGTGGTGTTCCAGCAAAAGTGATTAGGTATCGCTTTGATGAAGAGACAATTGCTAGACTTTTAACACTTCAATGGTGGAACTATCATCCTAAACATCTTTCTGGATTGAAATTTTCTAAACCTTTAGATGCTATACAATCTTTAGAAAAACAAGAGAGAGATAATTCTGCCCTTGAGGAGTTAACTCAAGAGTATATTTTAATAGAGAAAAAATGATAATTACAAAAATAAAACACTTTTTACGTAACAGTCGCCAATACCTTTTCTGCAGAAAAAATCAAGCATCTATAGAAGAGTATCGTTATTTTATATTCTTAGATTCAAAGGTGCCAAATATTATAGAACAGATATATCCCTATTTTCAAAAAGGTTTTTTTGATAAAGAAAATGTACTCATAGTCTTTCGCCACCATTTTGAAAATATTAAGTCAGTACGGAAGGCACTAGATAAATATTCATTAAATGCGTACTGCTTTATCAATCTTCGCGATATACCTGCCATAGAGAATGGAGTATGGTTCTATACCCATAACAGCATGACTAACTTAGCTGTGATAAATAAAAATGTTTATTCTAAACATATATGGATGGGACATGGAGATAGTGAAAAGGTCTCTTCTTATAAAAAAATTATTCGTATTTATGACTATCTTTTGGTAGCAGGAGAGAACTCAATAGAGAGATTTTATCAGCACCATATATTTCGTAAAGAAGAGTCATATAAATTTATACGTGTAGGCAAAGCAGTTCTTTGTTCTATTATTCCTGCCCAATTAAAAGAAAATGATGTAGAAGCTATTTTATTTGCTCCAACTTGGGAAGGTCCCATGAAGGAGGAGAACTATTCGACACTTCATTTAAGTCAACAAACTGCAGAACTACTCAATGGTATGGCAGAAGGTTTATCTGTAAATGATATTGTTTTAAAGTTTCACCCAAACACAGGTATTAGAGAGACAAAATATTTGGAACACTGTAATAAAATTGTTCGAACCCTTTTATCTCAAGAAAAAAACTTAACACTTGTGACCGAACAAGGAACATGGATTCATCAATATTTTTATAAAGTTTTTGGAAATGAACTTTGTTATGAAAGTAGTCTATATAATTTGGAAAGCTATAAGTTCATACAAGCTGTTACCAATATTTCAGCCATGGCAACAATGACCTATGCTGAAGACATCAATACAATTGTTTTATATGATAGTACTGTAAACGTTCAAAAGAGTGTTGATATTTTATTTACAGAAAAAATAGCACTTGATAAAATCGAAAAAAACTCAGAAGCTTTTTTTAATGTAAAAATGCAGCAAAACTCCAAGATTATTGCTTATGAAAAAGGATGGGAAGAGATGTCTCAAGAGCAACTTTTTAATCAAATTGTTAGTTTTTCCAAAAAAATTTAATAGCTGAATTTATATGATAATAGAGTAGTTTAAAGTTTTTAGAGGAACCACGTCTATGCTCGTGATATATTTTATAGTGTGGATTAATGACAGTTTGTCCATACTTTTTAGCTCTTATAAAAATATCTACATCTTCCATATACATAAAAAAACGTTCATCAAAACCATTTAAGTTATTAAATATCTCTGTTTGAAATAGAAAAAAACAGCCATGAGCAAAGGGTATCTCTGTAGTTTTACAAAATTTTATATCTCTAAACTCATCTTTTGCTATAAAATCATCAAAAATACCTTTGAAATTTAATCTTCTTTTGATGAGTGTTATAGGTGTCGGTATCTCTCTTACAATATTTTGTATAGTATGATCAGGAGAGTATACTCTTGGTACAGATAGCACTACTTCTGGATGTTCATTCATCCAAAGCAAAAACTCTTTAATATCCTCTCCATTAAAATATGTATCAGGATTGATAATCATATGAACATCAGATTTTTTACTTAAATTTTTAAAGGCTAGATTATGTCCAGAACCAAAACCTAGATTTTTATTACTAAGTATATATTTAATACCATCAAAAGTTTCACAAAACTCTTGCAAATTATTATTAGGAGAGTTATCAACAACTATAAGCTCTTTATCTAATGTTATAGATAAAAAGCTATCTATAACTTTTTTTAAGGTCTCTTTTTCTTCATTATATATTACTATACTTGCACTAACTTTCATCATATCCTCAAAAATAGCCCTATATTACGAATAAGACCATATTTTAATAATTTATGTTCTACAAGTATTTTTCTTTTCTGAAAAAAAGATCTGTTTTGAATTTCTATAAACTCTTCTAGCATTTTTATAGTTTGAGGGTCTAATTTATCCCTATAACTTTCTAGAAAGGCTTTAGATTGTTCTATATTTTTTTTAAGTGTCAAATATAAATCATCACTTGAGAAAAATTGTATTGCTTTTTTTAAAATATTTTTATAATTATATTTTTTGGCTCCTGTATCGTTACTATTATGTTGCCTATACAAAATAGTAGGTTCATCCACAAAAGATATTTTACCAAATTGACTAGCAACCAAACCAATCCACCAATCATGCATAATAGCATTTCTTGGAATAGGTAAAGCTATTTCAGCTAATTTTCTATTTATCATTACTGTACACCTGTAATAGTATTTTGCATTAAAAGCTTATTTAAACTATTAAGCTTAGGGTTTATATATTCATAGTTCCAAAATGATTTGCTTAACATATTCAACTCTTTA
>JAHZJZ010000199.1 GCA_022600655.1 Campylobacterota bacterium
CTATTAATGTTGGGGTTTTTGCCGATCACTTCGTCGGCGCTATAGCCGGTCACTTCGGTGTAGGCCGGATTCACGTAGATGATTTGATTGTTAGTGTTGGTGTGGTTGGACCAAGCCCAGCTTTAATATGGAGTGATGAACTCCATGCTGCAGCCTATGAACATAGTAATGATTTAGCTAAAAGTGATACTTTTTCTCATTATGGTTCAGGTACAGAATACGATATCACAGCGATGAGTAATGGTGATAGTTTTAGCCATTTTTATGAACGTATTGAATTTAACGGATATGGAGATTACCATGCAATAGGAGAGAATATTGCTGGAGGACAATACCTAATTGCAGATGTTATGAAAGCATGGTTGGAGAGTCCTGGACACTGTGCTAATATTATGAATAAAGAGTTTACTGAAGTAGGGGTTTCCATAGTCGTAGAAGATGGAAGTAGCTATGGTGTCTATTGGACCCAAAACTTTGGGAGTAGGTCTTTCAAGTAATCTCTTTAGATATTTTGCAAAACTAGGAACCGATGGCTTTAGCCTCGTCACGTTCGGGACTAAAGTCCAATGCCAATGAACTAAGCTTTTTTGAGACAGATAGTTCGGGTGTAAACACGCCGATTCCGAAAATACAGATGGCATATAAGGAACCGATGGCTTTAGCCTCGTCATGTTCGGGACTAAAGTCTCCGATTCCAAATAAGTTTTGCAAGATGTCTTTTAAACTGCTCTGTTTAGTCACAATAACGTTTTAGTAAATCCTCATAGGTGTCAATTCGTCTATCGCGTAAAAATGGCCAGATATCACGTACCTCTTTGGTTCGCTCTTTTGAGATATCAGCATAGAGTATGGTCTCCTCTTGATGGTTAGCATGGGCTATAAGTGAGCCTTGTGGGTCACAGACAAAAGAGTTTCCCCAAAAGCGTATACCATCCATCACTCCAGAGCTATCTTTTTCAAACCCTACACGGTTACAAGATATAACAGGTAAACCATTGGCAATGGCGTGTGAACGTTGAATGGTAATCCAGCTATCTAGTTGTCGCTCTTTCTCCTCTTTCCTATCTTCATCAAACCAGCCAATTGCTGTAGGGTAGATGAGTAGCTCTGCTCCTTTAAGTGTCATTAGCCTTGCTGCTTCAGGATACCATTGATCCCAGCAGATAAGTACACCCAGTTTCCCTAGAGAAGTTTCTATAGGTTCAAATCCTAAATCTCCAGGGGTAAAGTAAAACTTCTCATAAAATCCAGGGTCATCAGGTATGTGCATTTTTCTATATTTCCCTGCTACGCTACCATCACTATCAAACACAACAGCTGTGTTATGGTAAAGACCAGCTGTTCGCTGTTCAAAGAGAGAGGTAACGAGTACTATATTATGCTCTTTGGCTATATTGGACCAAAAAGCTATATCTTCCTTCCACGAGTCTGCATAGTCAAAGAATTTAGTATCTTCACTTTGACAGAAGTACTCTGTTTGGTGAAGCTCTTGTAGGACTATTAGTTTAGCTCCATTTTGGGATGCATTAGAGATGTCATTGAGAGTTTTCTTTACCGTTTTTTCTTTAGTTACATATGATTTTTGTTGTATAAGTGCTATTTTCATGCTGTTATTTTATCGTATTGATTTTAAGTTCACTATCTCTCTATTGAGATAAGAAATTCTTATTAATTCCATAAAATATATAATAAATAACATTATTTAACTTTATTAAATATTTTTTAAGGTTGTTAATGTTATCATCTGTTATCAAACGAAGGATTAGGTCATGTTTAAGCTTGGAATTTTTACAGTTAGTGTAGCATTTGTTTTAGTTGGATGTGGTGGAGGCTCTGGTGATGCCCCTGCTCAAACTCCTACAGTATCTGACATCACAGTTGTGTTAAAAAGTGAAAATAAAGACATGTTAGAAGCGTTAAACTTCGCTCGTTCTGTGAGTCGAGACTGTAATGATGGTGAAGGGGTAGTAGGCCCTAGCAACGCCTTAGTTTGGAATGATGAACTCCATGCAGCAGCCTATGAACACAGTAATGACTTGGCTAAAAGTGATACTTTCTCTCATTATGGTTCAGGTACAGAGTATGATATTACAGCCGTAAATAATGGTGATGGTCCAAGTTATTTTTATGAACGAATTGAGCATAATGGATATGGAGAATACCATGCATTAGGAGAAAATATCGCAGGAGGTCAGAGTACCATAGAGGATGTTATGAAAGCATGGTTGGCTAGTCCTGGACACTGTGCAAACATTATGAGTGAAGATTTTACTGAAGTGGGTATAGCTGTAGTAACAGAAGAAGATAGTACCTATGGTATCTACTGGACGCAAAATTTCGGGAGTAAGTCTTAAGTTTTTAAAGTAATCTCTTCCAACACCATTATAGAATTTACAATTTGTAAGAAATTAACGCATAAAGTTTCTTAGGTATGGTGTTGGAAGAGATTACTTAAATTAAATTATTAGTTTTCAGCATCATAAATTTTTACCCATTTTATACAACTAAATCTCCTTTACAATATGATTTATACATTATGGTGCTGAACAGTGATAGTTTTAGGTAATCTGCATCGTTGAGCAGTGTAGACTTCCCCCTTGTTCAATTAATTTACTACACTCAATGGGTATTATCTCTTTATTTGCAAATAACTCTTTAAAAATTTCATGAACTATTTTATCTTCTGGAACACTGTAGGTTGGGTACACAAGTGCTTTGTTGCTGATTAAAAAGTTTGCATAAGTCGCAGGAAGTCTATTTCCCTCACTATCAAATTTTGCTGATGGCATAGGCAGAGTTACTAACTTATATGGTTTACCATCAATCGTTCTAAAACGCTCAAGTTCTGTTTTCATTTTTTGTAGTGCTTCATAGTGTTCATCTGAGGTATCATGAGATGCCACATAAGCAATGGTATCAACAGAGACAAATCGTGCTAAAGTGTCAATATGACTGTCAGTATCATCTCCTGCTAAGTACCCATTATCTAACCAGAGTACTCTTTTTGCCCCAAGATATGTTTCTAGTTTATTCTCAACTTCCTCTTTACTCAGTCCACCATTACGATTAGGATTACAGAGACATGCTGTTGTGGTCATAATGGTTCCCTCTCCATTAGATTCTATTGAACCACCTTCAAGCACAAAGTCTATGTTCTCTAATGGAGTAGTACCTAAATAACCTTTTTTATGTAGTGTTCTGTTGAGTTCATTGTCTAACGAAGCTTCAAACTTCCCACCCCAACCATCAAAAGTAAAATCTAGTAGTTTAGGAGCATTATCTTCTTTTATAGAGATATACCCATAGTCCCGTGTCCAAGTATCATTGGTGGGTATCTCTATAAAACTCATATTACGCGTAGAGCAGAACATATCAGATATATGCTCTTTGTTATCGCAGATAATATACACAGGCTGGGCATAAGCAATCGCTTGAGCAATACGTATAAAAGGACTTAATGCCCCTTGTAAATCATCAGCCCAGTCAGAGTTTTTGTGAGGAAATGCCATAAGTACAGCTCTCTGTTTTTCCCATTCGGCTGGTAGTCGTTTACTGTTCATCTCTTTTCCTTATGGTTTTATTTCATAGACTTCTTGTAAAACTTATTTGGAATCGGAGACTTCAGTCCCGAATATGACGAGGCTAAAGCCATCGGCTCCTAGTTTTTCAAGAAGTCTAATATTAAGCGTATTATAGTTAGAAGTTTCTTTCTCTATCCAAACTCCAACCCAAAAACCGTAATGTCATCACTCTGTTCGCAATCACCCTTAAAGTCAATAAAGCTTTTTTTAATATACTGATACTGTTCATCAAATGAGAGCATATGATTACGCATAATCAGTTTTTTAAATTGCTCTATGCTATATCTCGTATTATTTACACCCTCTTGGTCAGTTAGTCCATCGGTGGCTATATAGAGTTTGGTATCTTTTTTTATCTCTATATCGTACTCTGTATAGTTCTGATTAACCTCTGTTCTTATAAAGCCTACACTTTTTCTATCGGATTTTATAACTTCTAGTTTATCACTGTTGACAATATATAGAGGTGTTTTTGCTCCAGCATATTTACAATGGTTTGTTTTTCTGTTGTAGTGTAGTATTCCTCCATCAAAACCACTGTTTGACTGAGAACCCTTCTCTTGTTTTAGCATAAGTTTAATGTTCTGGTTAAAGTATTCTAAAATACGTGCTGGACTAAGCTCTAGTGTTCCACTTTTAATCTTAGCGATAATCTGTCCCTCTATGGCTTTAACAAGCATGGTTAAAAAAGCTCCCGATACACCATGACCTGCTCCATCTATGACCATAATGACAATATTATCTTTATCAAGTACATCTATAAAGTATATATCTCCACCGACGATATCTTTAGGTTGCCAACAGATAAAGTTATCTTTACAAAAAGTATCCAAAGTTTTTTTATTAGGAAGTATGGCTTGTTGCATTAGTGATGCATACTCTATGGAGTCTCTGATATTGGCATTGGTTTTTTTTAACTCTTCTACTTTATGCTCTAAACTTTCATTGAGCTCTTGAAACTCAAGAGAGGCTAGTTGGGCTACATTTTCATATAGGTTTTTATCTTCATCATACTCTCCATAACTCTGTTCAATTTGTTGCAAAAGTTTTTGAAAACTCTGTTCATCTATATCATCTAAGGTAGAGATTTTTGCTTTTTTAAGTTGCCTCTTCAATAATCTATTGTTTGTCATTACATAAAACTTTTTATGATTCCCAAAACAGTGTCAGTGTCATGGTTTGGTTTAGTAAACCACATTTACCTGAAGTTTGTGGAGAGAGTTCACCATAAGAGTAAAATCCAACCTGTGATGTATTTTCACTTAGTGACTCTTTGACAACTTCTATCTCATCTACGGTTCTCTCTTGCAGTACAGCTCTTCTTCCCATACAGCTAACAGCAAGACTTAGGACAGGGGTATTGGTATCGTAGTTTAGGTCATAAGCTGCTTGTTGAGCCCCCGATATGATATAACTAGAGCTTCCTTTTAAAAAGACTATCTTCTCTCCCTCCTTGATATCTCCAAACAGTTTAATAGATTGACTCTCTTCATCGGCTTCCCAGATGGCTCTTATTTTTGAGTCTCCCTCTTGGTCAATGACTAGAAATGGAAATTGCAGTGCAGAGTTTGGCAGATTTTTGGCATGTTCTCCCATATAGTTTTTGTATAGTTCCAATATAGGTTTATGGTCTACCGTATAGATAGTACTTATTTTTGAGTCACAAGATGTTACCACTCTCTCAAGCCCAAATCGACTCCACCCTCCCTCAGAAGCATACTCTATTTCAATGTTTTC
>JAHZJZ010000200.1 GCA_022600655.1 Campylobacterota bacterium
AAAATCCAAGACCATAACCATATAGAGCTAACCTTTAATTATATGTTAGATTACTGTTTTGATGAAGAGATGTTACTTTTGTATAAAAAGTTGGCTCGATACTATTATGAGATTAATCCTATGGGTACAGCAAACTATATTAACTATTATCGAGAGAGGTATGAAGATGAGGAGCAATAAATGAACTCTATAACCCCAAAAGACGAACTAACAAACTTTCTACTCTATACCACACCAAACAGTGACATCAAAGTAGAAACATACATGCATAATGAGACAGTTTGGTTACCCCAAAAGGCTATTGCAGAGCTTTTTGGAGTGCAACGACCTGCAATTACGAAACATTTAAAAAATATTTTTGAGAGTGGTGAACTCGAAGAAGATTCAGTATGTTCCATTTTGGAACATACTGCCGAAGATGGTAAAAAGTATCAAACTAAATATTATAATCTTGATGCAATCCTATCGGTTGGCTATCGTGTCAATTCACTAAAAGCAACACAGTTTAGAATATGGGCAACTAAGATACTTAAAGAGTTTATCATCAAAGGTTTTGCTATGGATGATGAGCGAATGAAAAATGGTCGTTATTTTGGTAAAGATTATTTTAAAGAACTGCTTGAGAGAGTTCGTTCTATTCGTACGAGTGAGAGACGAATTTATCAACAAATTACGGATATATTTGCAGAGTGTAGCAGTGATTATGATAATAAATCACCAGTTACAAAAGAGTTTTATGCCACGGTTCAAAACAGATTTCATTTTGCCATTACGGGGCAGACCTCAGCCGAAATAATCTATGAGAATGCAGATAGAACTAAACCCTTTATGGGGCTTCAAACTTGGAAAAATTCACCAGATGGAAGAGTTTTAAAATCAGATACCGTGATAGCAAAAAATTATCTAAGCCTTGAAGAGATAAAAGATTTGGAGAGTGCTATAAGTGGGTATTTTGATTATATTGAACGAATTATTAAAAATCATACGGTGTTAACTATGGAAAAACTGGCTAAATCAGTTAATAGATTTTTAGAGTTTAACGAGTATAGAGTATTAGAAAACAACGGAACTATATCAAGAAGTCAAGCAGAACAAAAAGCTTTTTCTGAATATGAAGCGTTTAATAAAATACAAAAAATAGAGTCTGATTTTGATAAAGAGATGAAAAAAATATTAAAACAAGGCAAAAAATAAAATGTTCTACCTAACCGAACAATTCTTCTCCATCCAAGGAGAAGGTAAATACGCAGGGACACCCTCATACTTCTTAAGAACAGGGGGGTGTAATCTCTCTTGTCCTGGGTTTGGGGCGAATTATGATGTGAATGGAGTGCAGAAGCTGGGGTGTGATACCTATTTTGCTGTAGATGGTCACTTTAGCTCTTCTTGGCAGAAAGTGGATAACGCAAATGAATTGATTGAGCATTTAGAAAGTGAGTTTGAGACCATTGGGTATCTGCCTCATATGGTGATAACAGGGGGTGAGCCTCTGTTATATTATAAAGATGAGACTTTTTATGCAGTGATTAGATGGTTAGTCGAGCAGGGTGTTAAGATTACTTTTGAGACCAATGGAACGGTAGAGATAGATTTTGAAGCTTATCCTATGTATAAGCAGACTATTTTTGCTTTATCTATTAAGTTGGCAAATTCGGGTGAGCCTAAATCTAAACGTATTAAACCTCAGGCTATAGCAAATATGATAGAGAATGGTTATGATAGTTTCTTTAAATTTACGATAGATAAAGCATTAGTAGAGTCTACAGCGTTGGATGAGATTTTTGAAATTACTAAGCCTTTTGATAATCCTACTATCTATTGTATGCCAGTAGGTGAGAGTCGTGAGACTATTTGGCATAATGATAAAGCTGTGTTTGAGTTCTGTATGAAACATAATTTTAATTATAGTGATAGATTACATATTCGCGTTTTTGATACGACTCAAGGGGTATAAAGAGTTTTAGATACAATATCATAACAGACAGTAGAAAAAAGGGGTACTTTCATGTTGTTCAAAAAATTTCTTTTAATTTTTATGGTTTTTCTAACAGCTTTTACTTATGCTAATGAGGATTTAAATACTACTACTGAGGTAGAAAACAAGATTACACTTCTATATATTGATGATGTGGGGTGTAAATATTGTAGGGAACTTGACCTGCTTATGGAAAATGAAGAACCTGCTAAACTGCTAAATAAACATTTTGTTATCAAACGGATGATGCTTAATGAAGATTTAGAGTTACCTGAGGGGTTACCTGAACCTTTTGGAAGTCCGACAATTTACTTTTTAGATGTTAAAGATAAAGCACTCGTCGAACCTATGAGAGGAGAGAAGAGTGAAGAGGAGTTAATATGGTTTTTAGAAGAGGCTGTTTTGGAAAATGAGAAATTATTTCCGAAAAAAGAGAAGAGTTTTTGGGGTTCATGGTTATCAGAAGAGGAATAATCTCAATATTAAGCTTAGCCGTATATAATCCGAAAAACGAGTAACAAAGGTATTTTATTATGGCTAATGAAGCACTTAAAGCAGAAGCACTGGAACTTTTTAATGCTAAATCTTATGAGAAAGCATTGGAGCTTTATCACTATCTAGCAGGGCAAGGTGATTTGGCATCACTGGCTACAGTAGGGTATTTTTATCATAATGGTCTTGGCGTTGCACAAGACTATATCAAAGCCATAGAGTATTATCAAAAAGCCTCTAATGCAGGTGAACACTCCTCTTCTTATAATCTTGGACTACTTTACTTTCGGGGACTAGGTGTCGAAAAAGATAGCCAAAAAGCCCATGAATACTACTTGAAAGCTGCTGTTAAAGGTATGCCTCAAGCTCAGTTTGACGTGGCACTGATGTTTGAAAATGGTGAGGGGTGTAGGCAGAACTATTCGGAAGCGGCATTTTGGTATGAAGAGGCAGCTAAACGAGGGAATGCAGAAGCCTTTAACAACTTAGGAGCGCTGTTTAAAGAGGGTAGAGGGGTTGAACAAGATGATAAAAAAGCCTATATACTTTTTAAACAAGCAGCGATGAAAAACTCACCTCAAGGACAATTTAATCTCGGAGCGATGTATGATCAGGGTCTAGGGTGTGAAGCCAATCAAGAAAAAGCCATAGAGTGGTGTCGTAAAGCATCATTTCAAGGGCATCAAAAGGCTAAAGATATTATGAGTCGTATGCAACAAAATGGGCAGATTGTATTTTAAGGAGTCCAAAATGATAATCCGAAAACTGTTTAAATTTGAAAATGCTCATATTGTCCGAAATTGTAGCACCACACGTTGTAGTGAAAATATTCATGGACACTCTTATAAAGTAGAGGTTCTTTTAGAGTCAAACTATCTCGATAATGGTCAGATGGTTTATGACTTTGGATTAACCAAACGATATATCAAAGAGCTTATTGATGGATTTGACCATGCCATTACTCTCTGGTCAGATGATGATAGTGAGTATATAAAAGATATGAAAAAACACTCATCAAGATGGATTGAACTTCCTGTGAGTCCCTCTGCTGAACAGTTCTCTAGGGTTATATTTTTACTGGTCGAACGGGTTTTAGCGTGTACAGGTATGGTTAATGGTGAACGAGAAGTTAAGCTTCATAGTATCATTGTTCATGAGACTGAAACAGGGTATGCTCAAGGTTTTAAAGAAGATGCCTATAGTGAATTAATGGGACGAATAGAGCTTGAAGATATACGTTTTTCCAAGCAGGTACAAAGTGAGTGGAGTGACAGTAAACTTTGGTCTAAACTTCTAAATAAAACATCAATGGTTAATCCTAAAAAAATCTAAAAAAGTTGATTGTAATCAAGGCTTTAGGTAAATAAATAAAAAATATAGTATAATCGCAAGATAAACTTATATACAACATAAAGGAAAATTATGACAAAATTGACAGTATTATCTGTAGTAGCAGCATCTTTATTATTAGTAGGATGTGGGGAAGAAGTTAAAGAAACAGCAAAAGCAGCAACAGAGACTGTAGCTGAGAAAACATCTGCCGCAGTAGATACAACAAAAGAGGCTGCAAGTGCAGTTGCTGAAAAGACAACTGAAGTTGCAACTGATGCAGTGGACGCGACTAAAGAAGCAGCTTCAACTGTAGCTGAGAAGACGACTGAAGTAGCAACAGATGCTAAAGACGCAGTAGTTGAGAAAACATCTGCCGCAGTAGATACAACAAAAGAAGCGGCATCAGCAGTAGCAGAGAAAACAGCTGAGGTAGCAACAGATGCTAAAGATGCAGTAGTTGAGACAGCAGGTGATGCAGTAGACGCGACTAAAGAAGCAGCAACAGCAGCAGTAGAGAAGACAGCAGAAGTAGCAACGGATGCTAAAGAAGCTGTAGTTGAAACAGCAGCAGCGACAACAGATGCAGCAGCTGAAAAAGTTGAAGAATCTAAAGAAGCCGTAGCTGAAAAAGTAGCAGCTCCAGCAGTAGATTTAGCAGCATGTGCCGCATGTCACGGTACAGACTTTGAGAAAGTTGCTATGGGTGTTTCTAAAGTTGTTAAAGATATGAGTAAAGAAGATATTGCTACAGCACTTAAAGGATATCAAGATGGTTCTTATGGTGGTAACATGAAAGCGCTTATGAAAGGTCAAGTAGCTGGTTGGGATGCTGCGAAGATTGAAGCTGTTTCAGCTCAAATCGCAAAATAGTTAGAGAGACTTTATCTCTTTAATTTCGTGGGCAGGAATGCCCACACTACCTCTACTTAATAAAAAAATCTCTCTTTTTATCACTCTGTAAATCTATTTTAATTGGTATCATTTTAACCTCTTGACCTTTCTCTAAGTGACTAATATTTGGTGTAGTGACTATCATACCGTCAGCTTTTTCTAAAGGTGAAACCATCCCTGGTTTTTGGTTATCAAGTGGTTCAAAAGAGTCTCCATCCCATCCTCCTAAAATAACAGCATATTTTCCAGCTTTAAAGGTGTATGGATTTTTCATTTTGCTTGTAACAAGTGGATGATAAAAACTTTTAGTTCCTGAGAGTTTCAGAATAGCAACTTTAACAAACATCTCAAAATTTACCATTGCTGCTAAAGGGTTTCCTGGAAGGTTAATTACAAAACATCTGCCTAGTTTTCCAAAGGTGGTAGGTTTTCCTGGCTTAATATTGACTTTTGAAAATAGTGTCTCCATACCAAGTTCACTAAAGGCTTGTATGGTAAAGTCTTTATCGCCTACAGAAACCCCTCCTGAGGTTAAAATAAGATCCGCATCCATAGCATGGTTAACTGCCTCTTTAAGACCCTCAAGCGTATCTCCTGAACTAGAGATATAGCTTACATCACACCCTAACTCTTTGGCTCTAGCATAAAACATAGGGGCGTTAGAGTTGTATAGCTGATGGGGTTCTATCTTTTCATAGTGTGCTTTTAGCTCTTCACCTGTACTAAAGATAACCACCTTTGGTTTTCTAAAGACTTCAATATGGGTAATACCTTGTGAGGAGAGTAGGGCTAAAGAGTAGGCGGTAATTTTTTCATTGGCATCAAGAAAGGTTTTTCCACTTTTAATATCTTCACCTTTCCAACGTATCATGGCATTGGGTCTAATATTGCTAGGAAGTGTAATCCCCTTAGGCGTACTCTGCACATCTTCAATAGGAACAATGGCTTCACACCCATTAGGTGTTGGGGCTCCTGTCATGATTTTTACGGCTTCATTTTCACTAAAACTCTCTTCAGGACTGTCTCCAGCATAGGTAATCTCCTTTACGCTTACTTCTTTACCAGCATCTGCAATCTTAACAGCATACCCATCCATTGCAGAGTTATCAAAACGTGGTAAATCAAATGAGGCTTTATAAGATTTGGCAGATACAGAACCTATGCTCTCCTCAATAGGAATAATATGTGTGCTTTTTTGCGTAACTGCAGTGTAAATAATATCTAGTGCTTCATCAATAGTAACCATAAATTAACCTTAATTAAATTTGATTGATTATATCAAATTAGGGTATAATTTGCCTAAAAAAAGAGGTTCTTATGTTTGGTGAGTTTGCAGAGATGGTTCTCTATCATGCTGTTTTGATAAAAATAATGTTGGGGTGGTTTGTTATAGGTCTTATAACACCATTTGTAAGTGCTGATTGTGCAACAATCATAAAGCGAAAACGAATCTATATGTTTGTCTCTCATGGGTTAATTACAACGGTTGCCTTTGGTGGTTTGGTTGCTTTTGTGTTTGTCCAAATGCCCTTTAATATGAGTATGTTTCTGATGATAGTTGCCTATATCGCAATTAGTGCTATTGAGAGTATTAAGTACTTAAAAATGCTAAAAACACGTTCTAAGCCAGAGAGTTGTGTTAAGAACATGAGAGTTATTGCTTTAAAGTATACCTTAGTAAACATCGCCATTGTCACAGCTCTTGTGGTATGGAAAATCATGGAAGTCAAAAGTGCAGTACCTGTATCATAAAGAGGCAGGATGCTCAACGCTTTTACTAAAGGGTGATGAACATCGCTATATCTTTAAAGTGCGACGACACCGAGAAGGTGAAGTGATTGCCTTGCGTAACTTAGAAGATGAGAAGATTTACTACTACACGATAAGTAGCCTTGATAAAAAAGAGGCTCACTTACAATTACAAAATAGTGAAGTTCTATCGGTTAAAGCCAAGCAATCACTGCATATCGGTTGGTGTGTTATTGACCCAAAGAGTGTAGAGAAAGTACTGCCTACCCTTAATGAGATGGGTGTAGAGCAGATAACGTTTATCTACTGTGAACGCTCACAAAAAAGTTTTAAACCCGACTTTACCCGTTTAGAAAAGATACTTTTAAACTCCTCTCAGCAGTCTGGACGAAGTGTTATGATGAAGCTCTCTATGGGCAGTTCACTAGAGGAGTTTTTAAATGAATATCCTGAGGCTGTTATGATGAATTTTTCAAAAGAGACATTAACCGAGTCTTCAGATGTTTCTACTGTGGTTATTGGTTGTGAGGGAGGCTTTACCATGGAGGAAGTGGCTCTGTTTAAGGCTAAGAATATTATGGGGTTAGATACACCACTTATTTTAAAAAGTGAATCAGCTGTTTGTGCTGTGGCTTCTAAGGTTTTGTTGTAGTATCAGTAACATAAGCGAATCCTAACCTGAAACCTTTGGAAGAGGTGCTTTGTGCTTTGAAGAAGTATAAGTGTTATGATGAGATAGTTGAAAATTTCCAGATGTAGAAACGAGAGGCTTTGGATTGATGTTTTTTAACATATCAACTCAAAAAACCAAACAACCAAAGAGGAATTTTATTGTTGAATCCCACCTCTATATCATCAGCGACCACAAAACTTTTTTCTATGTTTTTAATCTGCTCAAACCCTTTATTTTTTCCACCTATTTCAATGGTATAGGTTCTGTCAATAATAAAATCTCCTTTTTTAGAAGCCGTAATAAAATGCTTTGCATTTTCCAAAGAGGAAGCGATAAAGCTTTCACGAAGTGTACCTATATTAGATGAAGAACATAAAGAGTCAAACATGTTTGGATTGTCAAGATAGATTTTCTCAGGTTTTTTGATAATAGATTCCCCTCGGCTCTGCATGGGTATCATTCTAATAATTCGTCCAGCTTGAAGAGCGTTAAGATAGGTGTAAAGTGTTTTATTGTCTACATCAACAGCCTCTGAAAGGGTTCTCATATTAGGTTTATAGGGAGCAGATAGACAGAGCATCGTTAAAATCTTTTTAATATTTCTAAGTTTTTTTGCATCTATATTATAAATCTTAATTAAATCCACATCAATAGTTTTGTTAATGGCTTCTGTAAGTTTTATTTTACTACTCTGTTTATCTTCGAGATAAAAAGGATAAAATCCATACTGCATATAGGCTTTAAAATATTTCAATGGTTTAATCTCAGATATAATTGTAGAAGCTATATTTGTGTGATTTGTGATTATCTCTTCTAAAATATACTTATCAAACTTCAGAGAAGTCTCTAGCTCTAAAAACTCTCTAAAAGAGAGGGTGGGTAAAGTATATTTTAATGCTCTTCTGCTTAAGTCAGCATTTTCTAAATGTAGTGCAGAGGAGCCTGAAAAAATAATGTTTATATCAAAAAAATCCCAAATAGTTTTTAGGTCATTGGCAAAGGTTGCTTGTGTGTGTATCTCATCAAATACAATAAGCTTCCCACCTAAAGCCACAAACTCCTTGGTAACTTCAAGAATGCTTGTTGCACTCATCAATGGATGGTCAACAGAGATATAGAGCATCTCTTCGGAGTTGAATTTTGACTTTTTCATAAACTGTAAAAGCAAGGTTGT
>JAHZJZ010000201.1 GCA_022600655.1 Campylobacterota bacterium
ATGGGTATGCCATTCGATACGACATCGATAGCACTCAAGCAAAAGGAGCTAGGGTGAGCAATATTGAGATAAAAAATCGAAAGACAAATCAATGGGAAGCATTGGATAAGAGTCGTTCTTATATTGTCGTTGCTAACTCTTATATCGCCTCGGGTAAAAATGGTTACGATACCTTTAAAACCATCGCTGATAAAACCGATACCTATTTGGATTATGCGATGAGTTTTGCTGATATGGTGAAGAAGAGTGGGCGTATTGAGAAGCTGAGTAAGGAGGAGCATACGATTAAGTCGTTTAGGTAGATAAACCTAAATTATGCGGTATCGAATATTATTTTTATGCTTATATTTGTACTCTTCTTTTATCTGGGAACTCTTTAGTTTTTTATAAATTTGGTTATAATGACTTTATGATTGATTTAGAGTGGATAGTCTCAAAAGTAGAAGCAGATGATTATATTTTTTCTCGACATGCTGATGAGGAGAGAATGAATGATAGTTTGATGATTTCAGAAGTGGAAGAGTCAATGTTTAATGGTTCTATTTTAGAGTCTTATCCAGAAGATAAACGAGGTAGTAGTTGTTTGGTTGTTGGTTTTACAAAACAAGGTAAACCTATTCATACAGTTTGTGGTAAAAGTGGTGATAGGCTGGTCATTATCACCGTATATATTCCCACACCTCCTAAATTTATAACCCCTTATGAGAGGAGAAAGTAATGGAAAGTTGTAGTTTTTGTGGTAATAAAAATATTAAAAATACTATTACAGAATACACCTATCGACACAATGGTAACTATATGATTTTTCATAATGTTCCATCACTTCAATGTGAATTTTGTGGTGAGAAGTATTTTGAATCGAAGGTCTTAAAACAGATTGAAAAAGAGTTTTTAGCTGTACAAAATGGTGAAAAAGTAACGGAAGAAATTCGTGTGCCTATTGAGGATTTTAGTCGGTTGGATGTGGCTTAGAGTAATTGTTTTTATCTAAGCTTTTTGGCAATATTTTTTGTATATTTAACATTTTATATTTTTCAGGAAATACTTGTTTAAGTAACGTTATAGAGTCATTAAGCCTATCCAACAATCCATCAGAACCATTCATCCTAACATTCAAAAGTGTAACAATCTCATAAATATCAAGCTTCTCGACACTTTTCCCAAAATAAGCCAAAGCCTCCTCTTCAATACCTTTCAAACGATAATCCATCACCTCTTTTATACTGATATGTTGACTAATCCAAAAGGTTTGAAAGGTTTTATAGGTACTACTCTTAGAGTTAGGCACAAACTTCTCCCATTTTGGGTCGTCAATCATATTTGCAATAATTACTTCACTAGGGTGTGAATAACTTTGATTCCATAGTTTTGATGGCAGTTCAGCAAATGTTATCTCTCTCATCTCAATAGTTGGGGTGACCATATCTTGGTTGTGCATTGCCCATAGGACATTATAAACATCTTCAGGGTAGCTTTTGGTACTCTCAAATATTTTGGGGTACATATGGTGAATATCACCTTGGTATCGCCATGTGACCATGGAGGTGACAAACATACTAAGAGCAACAGTGGTTAAAAAGAGTTTTTTTAGAATTTTAGTGAGCATTTTTTATTTTTTTTATCCATTCATCTAAAGTTTTTTCAAATCCCATACTTGAACTGTTATAAAAGTTCATAGGCACAGTTAAGTACGCTTGTTCAACCCAACCACCATAACTGTGTGGGTAGAGGTACTCTTTGGCATGGGTTTTGATATGGGAGGGAATAGGGTGGAGGTTACCCTCTTGTATTGATTTCAGAGCATCATTAATCGCCATATAGGAGCTATTTGATTTGGGACTAGATGCCAAATAGACCGTGAGCTGGGCTAGGGGGATTCTTGCTTCTGGGTAGCCTATCTGTTTTACTATGGTGAGTGTTGATGCTGCTAGGTTAAGAGCGTTGGGATTGGCATTGCCCACATCTTCACTGGCAAGTATCGCTAAGCGTCTGGCGATAAACTCTGGGGGTTCACCACCGTTAATAAGTCGTGCTAGGTAGTAGAGTCCTGCATCGATATCTGAGCCTCTTATGGACTTTATCATGGCAGAGCTTAGGTCGTAGTGGCTATCAGCCTCAGAAGAGCCTTGTTGCATGGCGTAAGGACGAATAGATTTAAGTTGTTCTAGTGTCACCTCTGTACCTAAGGCGATGGCTGACTCTAGTAGATTGAGCATCGCTCGGGCATCACCACCACTAGAGCTAATGAGAAACGCTTTGGCATCATCAGATAGTTCAATCTTCTCACTTAACATAATAGACTCTAAGTAGCTCTCTAACGCTTTGTCACTGATGCTTTTGAGTTCAAAGAGATGTGAACGCGAACGCATAGCAGCTGTGAGTGAATAGTAGGGGTTCTCTGTGGAGGCTCCGATAATCAGTCCAGCGTTGTTCTCCATAAACGGGAGCAGTACCTCTTGTTGGTTTTTGCTAAGTCGATGTACTTCATCTATAAAGATAAGAGGTTTCTCTAAAGCATTGGTATAGGTTTTGAAAATCTTTCGCAGTTCATCTATTTTGAGTGTGGTGGCATTGAGTTCATAAAAGGGGCGTTGTAGGGTTTTGGCAATGACTCTAGCTAGGGTGGTTTTACCACAGCCTGGAGGACCATAGAAAAAGGTATGGAGTAGGGCATCTTTTTCGATTAAGCTACGAAAAACAGCGTTTTTGGCTAACAGATGCTCCTGCCCGATAATCTCGTCAAGCAGAGCAGGGCGATACTTGAGGGCTAGGGGCATTACTTTTTAGAACCTTTTTTCTTAGCATCTTTTTTTTGTGGTTCCCTTTTGGCTCTGTTGAGTTTGTCTTGTTCTTGGTTGGCTTTTTTCTCTCGAAGTCGTTCAGCGTTAATTCGGTCTTGATCCTCTTTTTTAGCTTGAGCTTCCATCATGCGTACAGCTTTGAGGTATTTATGCATATCATCATATTCACGACGCGTAAAGTATCGGGTTTTATTGGTTGGAAGGTTGTTGAGGTCAATTCCCCCAAACGAGACTCTTTTTAGGTCAAGTACATTGGCTTCAAAGTGACCAAAGAAACGGCGAAGTTCACGGTTTTTACCCTCGGCTATAGTGACACGCAGTTTGGTAAAGTTGGCACTTACGCCTCTAACTTCATAGTTGATAAAAGGTTCAAACTCCATCGCATAAATTTTACTCTTTTCGTGTCCCCCTGCTCGGGCATCATCTAGTACTAAACCTTCACGCATCGCCTCTTCCATCTCGGGTGTTAAGGGTTTGTCTATTTTAATGTTGTAGGTTCTATCTAGTCCTGAACGCATCATCACTTCAGCCACAGTTGGGGAGTCGGTCATAATGAGTAGACCTTCAGAGGCATAATCAAGTCGTCCTACAGGGATAAAGTGTCTAAATTTTCCTGGAAGTTTATGGTAGATGGTGGTTCGCTCACGATCATCTTTTTTGGTGACGAGTGTCCCTTTTGGTTTGTTGTAGACAATCATGGTGAGTTCGGTTCGCTCTTTGACAGGCGTACCTTTTACTGCGACATGGTCACCCTCTTGAACATCGTAACTAAAGTTCTCTATCTTCTGTTTGTTAACAGTTACTTCTCCACTCTCTATAAGCTTATCGGCATCACGGCGTGAGTATTTACTGTTATGTGAGATATATTTGTTGAGTCTCATTGCTATTCTTTATATTAAATTGTTGTGATTATAACATAACTCCTTAGACAATAGGGCGTTGTGAACAATATG
>JAHZJZ010000202.1 GCA_022600655.1 Campylobacterota bacterium
CCGAGAATTTCTTGATTGATAAAAACAATTTTTTCTTAGCATTTTTAAATTCTTTTTGCTTTTTTCAGACTTGTATCAGATTCAGGATGTTTATGTTAATGTTTTTTAGCTAAAGCTAGAACTGGATATGTTTTTCATTTGTATTTAGTTTCTGAATTGTAATTACTATATGTAGTAACTTCTATTATTGCTGATTGTTGCATTGTCGTCTCCTTGTACTTTCTAGGAAAAATAAATAATCTGACTCTGCTTTTAAGTCTAAAAGAACTTCATCGTAGTTTTTACTAGTAACTACTATTGCAGTGCCGCCATTCTTTCTTATAGCATCTAACTTGTATTGTTGTATATCAGATACTTTAGAGCCATCTTTAAATTCTAAACCATAGAATTTGCCTGCTACACAAGCAAAAACGTCAGGGTCACCAGCTTCACCTGTTACACCAGTTCTAACTATATAGCAAAACTCTTTGGCTGCTTTAATAAATTTAGCTTGTAATTTTGTCTCATTATTCATAACTAACCTCCAGTAGTTGATATATGTCATTTAGCTTACGCTTTTTACTTAATAATGTTGTATAAACTCTATGGCTAACTCCATTCTTAACTAAAAGATAATGAACTTTAATAGGAGTCTCTCGCTTCATATTACATTGTCTGGCTCTACGTTGGACAAATTTACCAGGTCTCCAACTTTGAGAGTAAACTATTAAATGCTCAAATTGATATAAGTCACAACCTTCAGCATATTTCTCTGAACTAACTATAGTTGCATTTTTAAAAGCCTCTTTAAGTTTAATTAATTCTTTAGTATAATAACACATAATAATAGTATTTTCATTATCACCAAAGTTATCTAATATATAATCTATCTTCTCTCTATTAGATAGTGTTAGATAATTATTATCGTCAATTTTAAGTACGCCATTTTCAATCATGTATAAGTTATGTGCTCTTACTGATGCTTTATCATAAACTAACTGATATTCAATTCCGTTATTCTTAAGATTAAATATGCGCTTTTTCTTATCTTTAATATTGTTTAAGACTAATTTAGTATTAGTAGATAACTCGACATAATGTAATATATCTTCTGGCTCATGTTCATAGCCAGCGTCCTCTCTAGTAACATGATGTATAAAATATGGAGCTATTAAGCGCTTAACTAATTCAGGACTTTTCACATCATCATATACTTTAACTGGTACGCCATGCCGAACAAACTTCTCAGCAATTTGTCCATAGTCATTAAACCACTTATAGAAATTCTCATAATTACTAAATACTGAGTTGTCACTTAATTTTAACTGGTGAAACATTTGGCAATAACTATTAGGATGAGGAGTAGCACTAAGATATATCATAAATGTATTACCATCTAATCCTCTTTTTAAAGTCTTCCAACATATTGAAGGTTTAGGATACGAAGCTATATTTAGGTGAGGCTCATCTAAAATATAACATCCATATTTAGAACCTATAATTTGCTTATTGTTTGTTCTAAACGACTCTACAATAAACATGGAATTTATAGTCTCTAATTCTCTAGCTTCACTTATCTGGTCCTCCCAATCTTTTATTGCATCTTTAGATTTAACTAGTACAAGTATATCTTGTCCATCAGCAATTCTATTGGCAGCTAAAATTGTTGGTAATGTTTTGCCAGTTCTTTCTTCCCAACCATTATAAGCTAGTTTATACTTTTCTAACTTTTCAATAATATCAACAATACCTTGTTGCTGATGGGGCATAAGTTCTAATTTATTTTCTTCCATAATCAAATATCCTTGTGATAATAATATCAAATAGTAAATAAAATTTGACTGCTATTCTGAACGTCATAGCTCTATTCTCTTCATATGCTCGTATTTGAACATCCTGAACAGGCCTATTAGGTTCAGACAGCATTTTACAAATCTTATAGTTAGTGTGGCCACAAGCACGAAGATGCTCTATGGCCTCACTAGGCGTCATGAAAATAACTTTGTTCATTGTAAATCAAAATCACACTGTATTTTTTGAGTACTTACACTAGCAAACTTACAAGTAGGTCTGCTTGGGCAAAATCTATCATCACATAGATAATGTCCAGGATTACCAGCAAATAATAAGTCTTCAATAATCTCATCACTTAGTTTACCTTCCATTTTCATATTATAATAATAGTGAAGTTTTAATTTAATAGACTCTATTAATGCTTCAGCCATACCTAAATTAGTTTGTACTTCAGCAACCTGTCCATATGTACTATTTTTAAGCAATATAACAGCTTGAATAGTACAATTATTTACAGTATATCCATTATATTCAGCTAACATCTTATAGATAGATTGTTGAACAACAGCTTTCTTAGGTTGATATTTAGCACCTGAAGTTTTAATATCAGCTATTGAGTCTTTACCTAAATAATCAATAGTTCCTGAAATATCTTTAATCATTGGATGTTCAATAGGCATAGTAACTCTATATTCGGTCTTTAATGGAACATCTGTGTATTCTATAATATCTCTAAATAAGGCTGAAGTACCATTAAAAATCTTATTTTTACAGGTCTGTTCATTCTCACCACTTTCGTATACTACATTCTCTCCAGCAAGAAAACAATCCATAGCATATTCTTGAAGTTCAGACATATTCCAGTCTAATTTAGTATTATCTTTAATACAACCTGTCCAATAGTATTCTGCAGCTGAATGTATAGCTGTGCCAACCATTGCCTTAGATGAATTAATTGACTTAACACCTTTTACAAAGTTATTAAACCAACTTCTTTCACAAGAAGCAAATCCTATTACCGTTGAAGGCCTTAAAGTAAATTTTTCGAAGTTTTCCATGTTATTCTCCTCTTAGTTTTCTATAAAAATTTTGGAAATTATCTTCCCACTCTCTATGAGTAGGAATATTTGTATTTGTATAATATATAATCTTACTTACTTTATTAAACAAAAGTTTTAAACAATCTGGACATGGTGGTAATCCATAAATAATAATCTCATCTATTTCAGATATTGGTAAATGGCTATTTAGTATACAGTTAACCTCAGCATGGACAACTGCTTCTCTAGTATATTTCTCAAAATCTACTTTTGAAGGATAGCCATTACAACCCACTCCAACTATTCTATCATTTTTAATAGCTACAGCTCCAACCTTATTAGGCATCTTACTTAATTCTGAGGCTGAACTTGCCATTCCCATAAGTCTAGTAATTCTGGATCTACCACTGCATGGTGATAACTTATCAAGATTATATATTACTGTATTACACATTTTCAAATCCTTTCAAAGCATATTTTAAATCATGCCTATCGTAAACAATAGGTTGACCATGAG
>JAHZJZ010000203.1 GCA_022600655.1 Campylobacterota bacterium
AAAATTTTCACATTAAGTGGTATGGTAAGTATGGATACTGGTACTAACTTAATGACAAAAGGTGTTAATTTTGACACAAAAATAATATCAGGTGCAAAAGAGGCATTTAAAGCTGTTGATTCAACTGGTGCTTTTATAGGAATGGATTGGTCTTCACTCATTGCGAATGAGTTTAAAGCGAGTTACTTAGAGTCAAAACAAACCAATGATATGTGTAGCTTAGTCTCTGAAAATCCTAAAGTAAAAGGTGGTTTAAGTATAGGACCAATGAGTTTAGATGAGCTACTGACTGATGCAAGTGTCGATGTAGGTAAAGCGGTTATGCAATCTGTTATAACCCTAGACCCTACAAATATCACAGGTTTTCTACTCAATGTTCCAGGACTTACACAAGTTCAATATGAGTATAAAGGTCTACAAAATGGAGCAGAAACACGGACGTTTGCTATTAGTGGACATATAGATGATAATGGCAAAATGTATTTATATATGGATGGTATTCTAAATGGTGGTTCTGAAGAGTTAACCGTTCAGTACACAGTTAACTATGAAACCGAGAGACCAACATTCCCAGTATGGTCACCATTTTTAGAGGAATCAGGAACTGTTTATCCTGCC
Source organism: Campylobacterota bacterium (assembly GCA_022600655.1). GTDB lineage: Bacteria > Campylobacterota > Campylobacteria > Campylobacterales > Sulfurovaceae > UBA1140. The sequence continues at coordinate 619 of JAHZJZ010000203.1, forward strand.
AACAGAAAACAAGTAATTTATGACTATGAAGATAAGAGTGAAGAGAAAAGTTATAATGCATATGATGCGAATACAGGAACTGCTACTAGCGAAACTATTTCAGTTACAACACCTACTATTGATGTAAACAAGGAGACACTAGAGTTCCCCCTAGCTACATTTAAAGCTTCAGGTACAAAACGTAATGGTGTATCTGTTTGGCACGAATATGAGTATGGCTGGAATGCCTATAGAGTTAGTGAATAATTCAAACCCTAAAAACATACCCCTCAGAAGAGAGGGTATCTATAAATTTATGTTTCAATTTAGCACGAAGACGAGAGATTAAGGCTCGTCTTCGGCTATCATTACTTGGTTTATCGGGCCAGAGTTCATACTCCATGGTCATATTTGAGATGAGTCTGTTTTGGTTATCTAAAAAAAGGTTTAGAAGCATTCGCTCTTTTTTACTCAAACTTACTAGTTCGCCACAACAGATAAGTTCAGAAGATCTACTATCAAAACTAAACTCATTATCTAAATAGATATCACCAACAAATATATCACTTTTAGGTTTTAGATGACTCAGTCCAATCTTTATGGCAGCACCAAGCTCTTTTCGGTTAAAAGGCTTCAGTAAATACGCCACAGGATTAACAGCTATAGCCCTATCAATAGTCTCCTCATCCATAAACGCTGTTAAGAAGATAACGGGCATATATTTTTTTACTGTTTTAATTTTTGCAGTCGCTTCTATACCACTACTATCAATAAGAAAAATATCCATTACTACTAAATCTACCTCTTGGCTAATCACCTTCTCATAAGCATCATCAGCTGTAGAACAGGTAGCTACAACATTATAGTTCAACCCCTCTAAATAACTTTTTATCTCCATAGCAACGATACTTTCATCTTCTACTATTAAAATATTTGCACTCACAGTTTAAACCTTATGGTATATTGTGTTGCTCCTTGAGTTATCATCTCAAGTTGACCATGAAGTTGCTCTTTGACCAAAGCGGTAATCAATTTTAACCCTAAGGATTTACTCTCTTTGTTGGGTGTAAATCCTTTCCCAGTATCACCAATTATCAACGTATACTCCTCTCTGTTTTGCTCTAGCATGATATATATCTTACCCTGACCATTGGTGAAAGCATATTTATAAGCATTGGTCACCAATTCATTGATAATAATACCAATATAGACCGACTTACTTAAAGGCAGTGTCGCCTCGATGTTGGTCTCTATCTCAATGTCACACTCGATACACATCGTCTCTTCTATATCTTCTACCAATGACTCAATATACTCTTCCATATCAATACGATCTAAATTCTCGTCAACCAAAAGCATATTATAGGTTTTGGCAATAGCATTGATTCGGTTTTCCAAGTTAATAAACTTTTCAGAAACTGAGTTATCGGTTATTTTATCATTTTGTAGTCGTATAATGGAGAGAATAATCTGTAAATTGTTTTTTACTCGGTGGTGTATCTCTTTGAGTAGCAGTTCTTTGGTTTCAAGTGCTTTATTGAGTTTAGCTGTTTTTTCTATTACTTCATCTTTGATTATCTGCTCTCTGTTTCTGTCGACTTCCTCTTTTTCCTCTTGTAAAATCATATAACGGTCAGCAAAAGCTAAAGAGAGAATCAATGCCTCAACTGTGGTTCCCCATAGCAGAGTATTGGGAAAATAGTTTATAACAGATATTAATCCCAATGAGTCAGCCATTATCAAAAGATAAGAGAAAAATACAATACCAAAACCTACAATAAATAGTCTGGCTTCTTTATTTCCTCTTCTATAAGAGATGATTGAGGCTACTATATTAAAAACTATTAATAAGAAGCTTGTCACTATAACAATACCTAGATTATAGAGCTGTGGTATGTTTAAAAATAGTATCTCAGCTATCGCTACAAATATAAAAAT
>JAHZJZ010000204.1 GCA_022600655.1 Campylobacterota bacterium
AGCAGAGCAAAAAAGATAAAGAGAAGCAAGAAGATAAAGAAAAACAAGAAGAGCAAGATAAAAAAGAAGAAGCTAAACAAAATAAAGAAGATAAAAAAGAGGGTCAAGATGCTCAGCCAAAAGAGAAAAAAGATGAGATGACCCCTGAAGAGAAGTTAACCCAAAAAGAGTTAAAACATCTTATGAAAAAACTTAATGAAAAAAAGATGCCTACGATGATGTATCAGGCGACAGACGAGAAAGGAGAACGTGATGATAAGAACCCTTGGTAGTGTGGTTTTATGGTTAATATTTTTTAGTGTAACACAGCTTCAAGCAGGATTGGTTGAGGCGAAGGTTGACCACTCTACGGTGGTTCGTGGTGATAGTGTTCAGTTAACCATTACTGTAATAGGGGAGGAGTTTGATAATATTCCTGATATTCCTTCAATTGCAGGGGTAGATGTGTTGAACTCTCATCGAAGTCACAGTACTAACTATACCTATGTAAATGGTCAAGGAAAATCGGAGCTTAGTGAGTCACTTATTTTAGCGTTTCAGCCAGATAAAAATATAACCATTCCTCCATTTAAAATTAAAGTCGATGGTAAAGTTGAAGAGAGTGAGCCGATACTGATTGAGGTGGTAGAGCCTAGCAACAAGATTCTCTCAATCCAGAAGTTTCGTTTAGAGATAGAACTTGATAAAAAGAGTGTTTACCTAGGTGAACCGATTATTGCAACAGTAAACTTTAAACAACGAAAAGATGCTGATGTAATGCGTTTGGAGTATGAAGATCCAAGTTTTAAATTGTTCTTTGCCAAATTAATTAGCAAAGAGAAGAGCTATAATGATGGTGACTATACGGTGCATCAAGTGAAGTATCTGCTGATGGCTAAAACCAAAGGAGAGTTAACCCTTGACCCTGTAAGAGCTAGAGTGGCTGAGCCTGTACGAAAACGTGACTTTATTGGGTTTATGACCACTGTGCCAAAATGGACAAATTTGAGTACAGGGAGTCAAGCCATAGAGGTGAAAGAGCCTAGTGGTGACTATACTATTGTGGGAAACTATCAAATCAACGATGGTGTCGATACTCAAAAAGTTGAAACAAATAAACCTGTTAACCTTACTATTAGGCTTAGAGGTGAGGGGAGTTTAGAGGATTTTGAGGGTGTGACGTTTGATATACCTGGTGTAACCGTCTATAGTGATGATGCTAAAGTTGAGACTAAAATAGTTGGAAATAGGCTTGAAAGTTACTATACTAAGAGTTATGCATTTATTGCTGACCATGATTTTACAATTCCTTCTATGAAGATAAGGGCTTATGATTATAGAGAGAATGCCATTAAGATATTGAGTACTAAAGCTTATGATATCACGGTTTCAGGTGGAGCAAAAGCTACAGAAAATTCAGCTGTTTATACTAAAAACAGTGTTGATGCTACGCCTAGTAAAGCTGTTTCCCAAGAGAGAAGTAAAACCATTGTATGGGAAGTGCCATCATGGATAATGTTGTTTGGAGCATTTATATTAGGTGGAGTAGTTGCACTCTTGGCAAAGCATTTTATGCCAACATGGCGTTTTAAACGTAAAAGTAGAGCGTTTAAAAATGATGAAGCACTACGTATTTTATACCCTTATATGCATGAGAGTGCAGAGGTTGAATCTATGGTTAGAAAACTCTATGAACTTCGTGCAGGTAAAAAGATTGAGATAGATAAAGAGGTACTTAAAAAGTTATTGAATCAGTATCGACCTAAAGAGGAGAAGTAGTGAAAATCTATTATCTCTACTCCAAAGTTCATGAGGCATTGGTTAATAAAGTATTAGAGTATAGTTCATCTAAAGAGATAGATTTAGAGTTAGTAGAGATTCATGATATAACAGGTTTAGTCATAGAAACAGATAGTCATTTATTGGTTACAGGTTCTGTTCATGAGATAAAGCAGGTATTGGCTTATGCTTATGAACATGAAGTGAGTGTGGGGATTATTCCTCTGCCTCATCAAAAAGAGTTAAAACATACTTTTGCTTTGCCAAATAATCTAAAAGAGAGTATAACGTTAGCACTTCAAAGATGTAATAGTAAAATTGATTTACTCTACTGTGATGATGACTTGGTACTACAAGAGGTAGTCATAGGTGAAGTTCCTCCATTAGATAGTTTCTCAACTTCTATGCAAAATCAGACACTTTGGCAGAGAACTAAGTCTCTCTTTGGCATGATACAAAGAGTTAAAAATCTAAAACATACACCATTTAAAATTACGACAGCGAAAGATAAAGAGTTGAAGTTTTCAGCTATTGGTGCGGTGGGAGTGGAGTATAATAACCGTACCTTCGCTTCTAAGCTTATTCGTAGACATCTGAAGTTTAATGATGGTCGGCTCTCTTTAGTTCTGCTTTCACCCAGTTCAGTTTTAGACTATGTACGTTATATTTTTCAGACACATATTTTGATGCAGACACCTGAAAAGTTACCTCACTCTGTAGGGTATATACATGCTCAGAAGTTAACCATAGAACCTCAACGTGAATTAACCGTAACCATCGATGGTGACCGTTGTGTTCAAACACCTATAACTTTAGAGACAAAAACAGAGGTTTTGGCTGTTAGTGTGGGTGAGAAGTTTTGGGAAGAGAGTGCTAAAGAGCGTGTTATTAAAGAGAGTGTAAAAGTAAGTCACCTCCCTTCTGACAAAGAGATATTCACCTATTTAGGAAAAAATATTCCCCTTTTTACTCATGCTAGTAAAGAGCAGTTTGCTGGACTTTTTTCCAATCTTCGTGAAGAGAGTAGGTTAAGTTCAACCTTTATGGTATTGCTTATTTTAGCTACGATGATAGCTACTTTTGGACTCTATATTAACTCTGCATCAGTAATTATCGGAGCGATGATTTTGGCTCCTTTAATGCAACCTATAGTTGGGGTGAGTATGGGGCTATTGCGTCAAGATAGTGCTTTACTTTTCAATGGAATGAAGAGTATTACACTTGGGGTTATGGCTGTGATTACAAGTGCAATGATTATTGCTCTTTTGTTACCACTTGAACAGTTAACTTCAGAGATGAATGGACGGTTATCACCTACTATTTTAGATATGTTTGTGGCTATTATCTCAGGGGTTGCAGCAGCGTATGCTAAAAGTAATGAAAAGATTATAGGCTCTTTAGCAGGAGTTGCGATTGCTGTAGCATTGGTTCCTCCTTTGGCTGTTTCAGGTATTGGCTTAGGTTGGGGTGAGTGGTCGATGTTTAGCTCGGCACTTCTACTTTTTATTACCAACTTGGTAGGAATTATATTGGCTGCCTCATTAACCTTTTTAATGTTAGGGTTCTCTCCTCTGCATGTAGCAAAAAAAGGGATATTCTATGCGATGAGTTTGGTGTTTATTGTGAGTATACCTTTATATATATCATTTACTCAAATGATAGAAGATATACAAATACAAAAAGCTTTGAGTAGTTTTGAGACAAAAATAGGTGAAAAAGAGATTTATCTAAGAGGAATTGAACTACAAAAACGTTTAGGTATAACCGAAGTAAGTTGTAAAGTAGTCGCTAGTGATATTTTAAGTAAAAGTGAGAAGCAACAGTTAAAAACTTTAATTTCCGATGAGGTTGGAGAAGAGGTTAGGGTGTTGGCTTCTTTTTTGTATGAGTTGTAAAATATGGCTGTTTTATGATACAATGTTTATGGTTTCAACCTCATATTAACTTAAAGGAAAAAGATGATAACATCAAAAACTTCAAAACTTTTGCTATCAAGTATGCTTCTATTAGCTTTTACAGCTTGTGGAGGAGGGGGTGGTGGCTCTAGTGATGACACTACATCGTCTAATAATACATCTAATACGACAAGTGAAGGAAATCAAGCACCAATTGCAGATGCTGGTCCTGATCAAAAAGTATATTTAAATACCTCGATTATTGTGGTAGGTACAGGAAGTGATAGTGATGGAACCATTGCAAGTTATGAGTGGAAAAAGGGAAGCTCAGTTCTCGCGAATACGGCTACATTGACTTATGATGCAATTGCACTTGGAACAGAAACTTTAACTCTAACTGTAATGGATGATGATGGTGCAACAGATGAAGATAGTTTTGTAATTGAAGTTGTTGAAAAAACTACCGTTGACCCATCGGAGCTTTTACCGTAGGTTATCAACATAGCTATGTGGCACTTGCACATAGTTAAATATGTTTGAGTAGTTTTTAATGTAAGGTCGAAAAAGTTTAGAAAGATTAATCCCAATACCGAGATAAAGATTTCGCTTTCGACCCTCTAAAGGCATTGTATCATGGTTAAAGTCACGGCTAAAGTAGCCAAGATGAAGTTCCAAATACTCCAATGGTGTCTCTTCAAATATTTCAAACCCTTCACCTTTAATTGCCATTAGATGCTTCATCCTCTCATAATCTGTTGTAAAATCAGTGACATTGTCACTCTCTTTAAAGGGATTATACTCTACTTTAAAATCAATTTGATTAGATAGTGATGGATTGATGTACCAAAGGTATCCAGTGAGGACTCCTAAACTATCTGCAATAAAATCATTTTTTGAAAATCCATGTTCACTATATCCATCGCCTATCTCTATAAGTATTCCTGAGAGTAAAACAGATGTTAGAGAGCCATAAAGTGCGGCACTTTTAGGTGTATAACCCCAGCTTTCATAAAGTGGTGAGATGGCTCTTGTCATAAGATAGTTGGTATAAAAGTGACCTAGTTTATCTGAACCACCATTACTGGTGTCTTTTTCAAACCACCCTTCATTATCAATGTGAAAATCCTCTTCTCCGTAACCCCACTGGGTAAATCCCCAAGTTAGGATTCCTGAGGCTATAGCAATGTTAGTACCTAACATTTTCTCCTCTTTAGAAAAGCCCTCTAGAAATTTTTTTGTCTTGTTTGACTCTTCTGCATTTAAATAAACAGGAGTATTAAGTAGTAGTACAATAATAAGAGAGCTTTTAAATAGTAACTGTATTTTAGAGTATGTCATGAATTTTATTTGCCTCTCTCATCCATTGATGAAGCTCTTCCCATTGTTCATTTTCTATCATCTCTTGACAACGTTGTAGTTCACTGTTAAAGATCTCTATAGATTCTAAAAGATTCTCTTTATTTTGTCTGAAAATATCCTCCCACATATTGGGTGAACTTTTAGCAATACGGCTCATGCTTCTAAACCCACCACCAGCAAGAGCGATGATATTCTCTGAATCTTCTTGTTTCATTACTGCATTTGCCATAGCATAGCTAACAGCATGAGGCATATGAGAGATAAATGCAGCATGTCTATCGTGTTCATAGGCATCCATAAAGACTACTTTTGCTTCAATATCAGTAAAAAGTTTCAGTGCAATATCATTTTGAAGTTCACCACTAAGCTCTCTGTTACAGATTACCATTACTTTATCACTGTAGAGTTTCTCCACAGCAGCTGTTGGTCCAAACTTTTCTGTTCCTGTCATTGGGTGAGCTGTAACAAAGTTTTTACGAATAACTTTAGGTATGTTTTCTGAGATTTTAGCTTTACTACTACCAAAATCTATAATCGTACAGTTGTTATCAACATCGGTAAGATTTTTTACTGTAGCAATAATGGCATCTACTGGTATGGTTAAAATAATAACATCACAGTTTTTGATGCTTTCAAACTCTACCGCAATTTCATCAACAAGATTCAAAAGAAGGGCTTCACTTTGATGAGCTTTATTATGGTCGTAACCTATAATACGATATTTTTTTGGAAATTTTTTAAGTGCTAAGCCCAAAGAACCACCCATTAACCCAAGACCAATAATGCCAATATTCATCAATTCTCCCTTATTTTAGGGGTGGATTATACCACTTTTTTAGTGAAAAGTAGATACACTAATGGCATTTGAATTAACAAAGATGAACACTTAAGGAATTATTAATTTTATGAAGAAAATTCTACCATTATCAGTTACTCTCAGCTCCCTCCTCCTATCTCAGAATATCACTTCTATACAATATAAAGGGCTACTTCACTTATCTGAAGATATGGCTACTGAGATATCAGGTCTACATATTGGAGATGAATTTGATATTAATAAAATAGATCAATCACTTAAAAACTTTTACAAGCAAGGGTATTTCTCTGATATTTGGGTTGCTACTACTGATAATGGAGGACTAGTTTATAATTTTAAAGAGAAGTCTGTTATCTCTAAACTCGAGATGAATGGTTATAGCTCTAATGATGAAGAGGAAGCTCTTTTTATAGAGATGGGTTTGAAAAAAGGTGACCTCTATGATATTAAAAAAGTTGAAGCTGCTAAAAAGAAGTTGATTAAAAAAATAGAAGCAGAGGGGTATTATGATACCGTTGTTGAAGTTAATGCTGAACCTAAAACTGACAGTATTGCCTTGACTTTTGATGTGAATAAAGGTGAAAAAATCTATATTCAAAATATTGAGTTTGCTGGTGCTGATAAAATTGATACAGATGACCTTGAAAATGCTTTGGCAAATCAGGAAGAAGATGTATTGGGTTGGTTACCTGGACTTAACAATGGAGTAGCTCATATGGATCAGCTTGATTATGATGCATTTAGAGCTAAAGATGTTTATATGAAACATGGTTATCTTGATGCAACCGTTAGTGACCCTTTAATGCGTGTAGATAGTGGTTCTTATATTGCTGATGTAACTTATCAGATTGATGAAGGTGAACAGTATAGAGTAAAAAGTGTTCAAATTTCTGGTTTGGTTGAGGGTATCGATAAGAGTGAAGTTGAAGATGAGTTGAATCTGCTTGAAGGGAAAATCTTTAATGTTGAAAAACTTAGAAAAGATATGGCTTATATTCAAGAACAGGTAGCTAATTTAGGGTACGCTTATGCTAAGGTCTCACCAAACTTTAGTAAAAATGAGGCCGATCATACGGTTAGTATTCAGTATGCTATTAGACCTGGTAATCAAGTAACCATTAAAGATGTTATTATCTCTGGGAACTATACCACCAAAGATAGAGTTATCAGAAGAGATATCTATTTAGCTCCTGGCGACATGTTTAATTTAACCGACTTAAAAGATAGTAAAAATGCTTTAGGGCGTAGAGGTTATTTTGAAAAGGTTGATATTGAACAACAGCGTGTAGATGAGAATACTATTAATCTTTTAGTGAAAGTAAAAGAGACAGCAACGGGTAGTATTCAAGCTGGTGGTGGATATGGATCATATCAAGGGTTTATGGTAAATGCGGCACTCTCTGATCGTAATATTTTAGGTTCAGGTGTTAACGCTGGTATATCTTTTGATCTCTCAAAAATCTCAGTGAACTATGCACTCTCCATCAATAATCCAAGAGTATGGGATAGTGAATATAGTTTAGGTATGAATATTTACCAAAATGAGTATGAGTATACTACGTATAAACATGACAGTTATGGTGCTGGTGTTAATATTGGAAAACAGATAGAGCGAAACCTATATGGTTACCTAGGTTATAGTTATAGTGACAATGAAATTGATGTAAATGAGACCTCAAACAGCTCTATTTATACCAGTATCTTTAGTAATGAAGATTTGAGTTACTCTAAGAGTACGTTCTCTGCAGGTTTAACTTATGATACAACAGATGATTTTTATGTTCCACGAGAGGGTGTTATTCTTGGAGGAAGTGTAGGTTATTCAGGTATTGGTGGTGATGAGAAGTTCCTAAATGGTTCTGCTAAAATAGGACTATATAAAGGGTTAGAAGATTATATAGATTATGATTTAATCTTACGTTATAAACTTAGAGCCAATGCACTCAAAGATGAAGGACATATCTCTGGACCTGAAAAACTCTTTTTAGGTGGTGTATCAAGTGTTAGAGGGTTTGAGCCTTACAGTATTGCTCCTTCTGATGATGGAGTTAATGAAGATGGTGAAGCAACACGTACTTATATAGGTGGTATGAAGAGTGTTGTTAATACAGTTGAAGCTAGTATTCCTCTCTCTGAAGCTGCAAAAATGCGTTTAGCATTCTTTTATGACTATGGTATGATTGGTACAAACTCATTTGATGAGATTAAAAAGAGTGGATATGGTGTTTCTATAGAGTGGTTTTCACCTATGGGACCTATTAACCTTGTATTTGGACGAGCAAGAAATCCAGATGAGTTAGATAGAACCTCTAACTTTGAGTTTACTATGGGTAGAAAATTCTAATTTCCCATAAGGGGAACTTAGAATGCATAAGAGGGGATACTTTGGGTATCTAAGATATTAAGTTTTAGTTTTTTAGGACGCTCTATATCTTTTAGTTTCTCTTTTGCTAAGTAGAGTGACCCCTCTGCCTTAATGGTTAAGGTGTTTTTTTCTAAGGTAAACTCAAATGCTTCAATAGATGAA
>JAHZJZ010000012.1 GCA_022600655.1 Campylobacterota bacterium
AAAATTTAATTATTTTTCATTTATTGTATTTAATTGGCTTTAAACTTCTCAATATTTTTATGAAGATTTCTAATTAAAAGAGACTTCTATATCTTGACAAAACGGCGATATTCGCCTATAATCAAGAAAAAAGAGTCCCCATGACCCAACAACAAATGCAACAACTTCTAAATGTCCCTGAAAGAACCCTACGAGATTGGAAAAAAGGAAACAGAGCAAAACTCTATCAACTCTTAGAAACCTTAGATTATGACCAAGCTGAACAACTACTCAATATGAGCAACAACAATGACCTAAAAAAGTTACTAGAAAATGAACAACATTTTAACTCTCTAAGAGATTTTGAAAAGAGTCTCTATCAACTTCTTGTATCGGGTCGAGACAGTTCTGTGTGGCTAAAATTGGCAAAGGACACAACTCTTTCTCTTATGGCAAGAGCAAGAAGTGCCTACCTCTATAGTTTCTTAACTGATAAAATGGTTCAACTCTCTTTTGATACCAAAGTCAATGTAGGTTTTTATCATGGTAATAAAACTAAAACAGGAAATGGATTGGCTAGACTTTATGGTTTGACAAACGGTATAGATATGGCACGATTCAATCAGTTTAAAATGACAGGTAGATTTTAGCCATGATAGCCAAAAGTTTTAGTGAAGCCATTGTCCAGATGATGGAAGAGATAGCAAAACAGATACCTGATAGCCATAAAGAAGAACCCGTTAGAGCCTATCTTACAGGTGGTGGAGCTGTTCACTATTACTGTAATGCTAGAGTTTCAGATGATATTGATTTGATTATGCCTTTTGTTGTCAATATTCCAAAAGATTTGTTTGTGGTTTGGCTCAATAGTGAGGGAAAACTTGAACAGGTGCATTATGACCATACTTACAATAGCACCTTTGGGCTTCTCCACGAAGATTATGAAGATAGAGCCATTCACATGATAACTATTGAAGAGAAGTTTGAGATTTATCTTTTGGCTCCTGAAGATTTGATTGTCTCTAAAATCTCTCGTTTTGCTCAAAATGATGAAGAGGATATTCAAAATATTATCAATACAGGCAAGGTAGAAAAAGAGAGAGTTTATGCTCTTGCCGATGATGCTATTCGTGTGGGTGTTGGTTTTAGAGAAGAGTGGGTACGGATGAATTTAGATGAAGTGATGGAGATGTTTCCTGAATAATAGAGAGACAAATTCAGAGTGAGAATTCAACAAAAGGTAGAAAACACGGTTATTATCATTACCCATGATATTGATGAGGCTATACTTTTGAGTGATAGAGTCATTTAGCTGAGCTTCTTGGCTCTATCTCCTTATTTTCTTATAATAAAAACCTGTTAATATTCGTTAATTTTCAAAGAGTATAATACTCCTATAAAAACTATACGGAGAAACCATGTATAAACACTATTTACTACTCTCTATCTTTGCTTTTACACACCTTAGTGCTTTAGATACCACCCTATTAACAGCTGATAAGCAGAAAATATTTGAACAGAAAAAACGGGTTATCGAAGCCAATGCCAAACAGTTGAAGTACAACTGGGTCTCTCCCTTGAACCTCTCTTCTTCTGTAAGCAGTAGTGAAAGCGTTAGTGACATGGGGTATAACGCTTCTATTCAACTTAATCAAGACATCTATCGTTCAGGTGGAATTGGAGAGAGCATGAGTTATGCTGATAGTAAACTTGCCTTTGATTTACTCAGTTTAGAGTTGGAAAATGCAACGCTTTATCAAGCCTTATTGGTGGGACTTTTAGAGCTTAAAAAGTTAAATCTAACCCTTGACCAAGCAGAGTATCAATTCAAAAACAGTGAGATTGAGGTTTTTTTAAAGAGTCAGCAGTACAAAACAGGAAATGTTGATATTACAGAGATGAATGAAGCGTTGATGAATAAAAACAGCATTTTAAAAACCATTTTGACGACCAAAGAGAGCATTATAGATAAAGAGATAGCCCTTAAAAAATTAACCTCTATCCCTTTGAACGAGATAAAAGTCTCCTATTTTCGATTGCTTTCACAAGAGGAGTTTATACAAAACAATTTTACGGTACTACAAGCCAAACTCGAAAGTAAGTTAGCAGGAACAGAGTATGCCATTAAAAAAACCGATTATCTCCCTACGCTTAGTCTTAATGGGCAGGTAGGTTACCAAGATACTTTAGAATCAAACAGCCAAACAGTTCAAGATAATGAGTACCACAGTTTAGGGTTAACATTAAGTATGCCTTTGGACTTTAACTCTAAGTCAGCTCTGGAAGAGCAAGAGGCAAACTATTTACAAAGTCGTATTGAGGTGAGTGATGTTGAGGCTGAAGAGAGGGCTTTGTATGAGCAAAGTATGAATAAAATTAAAAACTACCAAGAGCATAACCGTGTCACAGCAACCAATATGAATCTCTATGCTGAGTTGATTGATGTGACCAACAAAGGGTTTAAAGCAGGGTATAAAACAGGATATGACCTACAGACCCTTCAAAATACCAAAGTGATAGATGAACTTGAAATTGAAATCAACGAAATAAATATAGAGATAACACAAGCAAAATTACACTTTGCAAGTAATTTAGGAGAGAAATATTATGAGCGATAGCATCACTACAAAAGAGATTCAACAAACATTGGTAGAGGGTCAAAAAAAGAGTAGTTTTTGGAAATACTTTCTTATTCTCCTTCTCATTTTGGCTGCTGCTGTTTTTCTCTTTTTAAACCAGCAAGAGGGAAAAGAAGAGCTTCACTACCAAACTGTAAAGCCTGAAAGAAAAGATTTAATCACCACCGTTTCAGCGACAGGAAACTTGGAACCTACCGACAGTGTAGAGATTGGTATTGAGGTTTCTGGAACCATGCAAGAGGTGTTGGTCAACTACAACGATGTGGTAAAAAAAGGGCAAGTCTTAGCACGTTTAGAGACCACCAAACTCACCTCAAAAGTGAACAGTGCAAAAGCCTCACTAGACGTAGCTCAAGCCAATTTAGAAGAGAGTCGTGTAAACCGAAGTGATGCCAAACGGGAACTAAACCGTGTAGAAAACCTCTTTAAATCCACCAATGGAAACTACCCCTCACGCCGAGAGGTCGATGCTGCCAAAGTAACCTATCAAAAAAGTCAAGCTGCCTATAAAGCTTCAGTGGCACAAGTCAATCAAGCCAAAGCTTCTCTTAAATCGAACGAAGATGATTTGGCAAAAGCTGTGGTGATTTCCCCTATTGATGGGATAGTCCTTGATAAAGCCATAGAAGCAGGACAGAGTGTGGTGGCTGCCATGAGCATACCAACGCTTTTTACCTTAGCCAAAGATTTAACACAGATGGAGGTTGTGGTGAGTGTTGATGAAGCTGATGTAGGACAGGTTAAAAAAGGGCAAAAAGTAGACTTCACGGTCGATGCTTATCCCTCTAAAACCTTTGAAGGGGTCATTAACCAAGTGCGTATGAATTCTCAAATTGTGAACAGTGTGGTCACCTATGAAACAGTGGTCATTGTCAACAACAAAGAGCAACTTTTACGTCCTGGGATGACCGTTTCAGCGAACATTACCACCAAAGTCATTCCCAATGCTTTGATGGTACCCAATGCTGCTTTACGCTTTAGCCCACCTATCTCTGATGTGAAAGAGGAGGAGACAGAGTTTCAACTTTTTGGACGACCTCCGATTAAAAAGAGGAGCAATGGACGCTTAAGTGAAAAAGAACTCTGGGTACTCGAACAAGGCAAAGCCAAAGCAGTAGAGGTAGAGTTTGGAGAGAGTGATGGAATGAACACCGTCATTTTAAGTGACAACATTACAAGTAGTAGCGATGTTATTGTCAATATTTCAGAGCAATAATTATGCAAGAGCAAAAACAACCTCTCATCTCTTTTAGAAGCATTAGCAAAATATATGGAGAGAATGAAGCCAAAACTTATGCCCTCAACGGCATTGACCTTGATATTTATAAAGGTGAGTTTGTTGCCATTATGGGAACAAGTGGTTCAGGAAAATCCACGGCGATGAACATTATAGGGTGTTTGGATGAACCCTCCGAAGGAGCTTATCATTTTCATGGAATTGATGTGATGGCACTCAACCGAAATGAAAAAGCCCTACTTAGACGACACTATTTAGGGTTTATTTTTCAAGGATTTAATTTATTGGGACGAACCTCAGCTTTAGAGAATGTGGAGCTTCCTCTTATTTACCGTGGTCTTCCTGAAAAAGAGCGTAAAAAAATGGCAAAAGAGGCACTGATAAAAGTAGGATTAGAAGAGGTGATGCATCACACTCCAGCTGAAATTTCAGGAGGTCAACAACAACGTGTTGCCATCGCTAGAGCCATTGCGACTCACCCTTTGGTGATGTTGGCTGATGAACCTACAGGAAACCTAGATACAGCACGAAGCATGGAGATTATGAAGCTCTTACAAGCGTTTAACAAGGAGCAAGGCATTACCATTGTGATGGTAACCCATGAGAAAGAGATGGCAGCGTATGCTGACCGTATTGTCTTCTTTAGAGATGGAATGATTGAGACCGATACCTCTACAAAAAAAGGAGAAAAATAATGTTATGGAATGCCTTTTTACTTGCCATTCGTGAAATAAGACGAAATGTATTACGCTCTATTTTAACCATTTTGGGTATTGTTATTGGGGTTGCTTCGGTGATTGCTATGGTGATGTTGGGTGATGGAACCACAGAACAAGTGACCAGTAGTATCTCCAAACTGGGAACCAATACCTTAACCATCTCCCCTGGTCAAGAGCGTAGAGGTCCCCCTCAAGCTGGTCAAAGTGCTAAGGCTTTTACTCATGAAGATGTCACAGCCATTAAACGAGAGATATTTGGACTTAAAGCCATTGCTCCTATAAGTTCCAGTTCTGTAACGGTTGTCTTTGGTAATGCCAATCACGCTACCTCTATTTATGGAACGGACAATGACTATTTTATTGTTAAAGATTGGGACTTTGACGAAGGAACAACGTTTACCAACAGTGAACTCAAAGCTGGGAAATCGGTCTGTATTATTGGGCAAACGGTTAAAGAAGAGCTGTTTGGAGAGGCTTCACCTATTGGTAAAAATATGCGTTTGGGAACCTTTAGCTGTAAAATCAAAGGGGTACTAAAAGAGAAAGGCTCTTCTACTTTTGGAATGGATCAAGATGACACCGTCGTTGTTCCCATTAAAA
>JAHZJZ010000013.1 GCA_022600655.1 Campylobacterota bacterium
GGTCAAGTGTCTCTGCTTATCTTCTAGAAGTCTACTGTTAAGTCGCCCAACCACCATAAGCATAGGAATGGTTTTTGTCTCACTGTTTACAGCTCGGTCATCTAAAATAATGGTTCTGATACCCTCATTTTTAACTTCGTCAATAATGGTGTCTATAAGCGACTCAAGACTTGCTTTCATATTGTCTTTAAAAGTAGTACTGTATGATGCAGCTTTATAACTTGCGTCAAATTTTGGATTTTTAGGATTACCAAACTCTAGGAGTACATCTAGTGTCTCTTTAATCAGAATTGGAGAACCACTTTTCAGTCTTTTGGCATGGTTACTGTCATCTTCTAAAATGTTTCTGGTCTCACCAAAACCAGTATTTAAACTCATAACCACTTTTTCACGAATTGGGTCGATTGGTGGATTGGTAACCTGAGCAAACTTCTGTTTAAAGAAATCAGAGAAGTTTCTCTGTACTTTTGAGAAAGCAGCCAATGGGGTATCATCTCCCATAGAACCTGTTGCCTCTTTTCCATCTTTGAGCATTGGCTCAATCACTTGGTCGATTACCTCATGCGTGATGTTAAAGTATCGCTGCTTACTCTCAAGGTCCTCTTTCTCCAGTTTCTCAACAGTTGAGAGTGGTGAATCAATATACTCTTGAAGGTAACTCATATGCTCACTTAACCAGTCGTTATAGTTCGCTTTCTCTTTTAGGTAGTTATTGATGTCATCATTTTTCATCACCTTTGCATCTTTAAGGTCAAGCCCCATCATCTCACCAGATTGAAGTCTTCCTCTCTCTACAATCTCTTCCGTTGGTACTTGAAGTACCCCATACTCTGAAGTGATGAGAAGACGGTTATCTTTGGTGATGATATATTTTGAAGGTCTTAGACCATTTCTATCGATCACACAACCGATGTACCTTCCATTGGTCATACTTACAGCTGCTGGTCCATCCCACGCTTCAAAACAGGCTGAGGTGTACTCATAGAAGGCTCTAAGGTCAGCATCCATATGTGGGGCATTTTGCCATGGAGCAGGAAGTAAAGCACGAGCTGATTTAAAGAAGTCCATGTCGTTAGCGAGTAAGAACTCAAAGAAGTTATCGAGTGAAGCAGAGTCACTCATGCCATCTTGTAAAATAATTTTTAGAATTCTCTCTAACTCATCATCTTTAAAAACGGTACTCTTAATCGCACCTGTTTTTGCTAGAACATTAAAACGGTTCGCTTCAACAGAGTTAATCTCACCATTATGAGCGATGGTTCTAAATGGTTGTGCTAGTTTCCATTGTGGAAGGGTATTGGTTGAGAATCTCTGGTGGAAAAGACAGAAAGAGATTTTGAAATCTTCATCTTGAAGGTCTTTGTAGAACTTCTTAATGAGCGTAGGCATGAGTAGCCCTTTATAAGAGACCACCGAAGTAGAAAACGAAGGGATATAGAAGTTCTCATCTGCTTTAAGTGCATACTCAATCTCTTTTCGTGTTAAGTAAACCATCGCTTCAAATCGTGCAAAAGACATAATTGAATCTGGAGCAACAAATATCTGTTTGATGGTTGGAAGAGAGTTCAGTGCATACTCTCCTAAGGCATCGGTATCAACAGGCACTTCCCGTGTCATAATAATTTTTAAATCATTGGTTTTACACTGATCTTCAAATGCTTTAAAGTTCTTTACCTCATTACTAAATACCATGGCAACAGCATACTGCTTAGGTAGTACCACCCCTTGCTCTTCAGCTTTTTTCTTCATAAATGAGTGAGGCATAGAGAGAAGAAGCCCTGAACCATCTCCACTTTTACCATCTGCTGCGACAGCTCCACGGTGCATCATCCGTGAAAGCGATGTTATTGCATCTTCTAAGTTTTTATGTGTAGGTTTGTTGTCAATAGAAGCCAACAGCCCAAAACCACAGTTATCTTTAAACGCCGTAAAAAGATCTTGCATAAACCAACCTTTATTTAAAATGTGATAGGTTACAAACTATAAAATTTATCCCCTAAAATAGGGTCGATATTATCCAAAGAAGGGTTAAAAAATGATGAACTAATGCAGGGTTTTATAATTAATATAAGAAAAGCAAAAAATGAAGATGTCATTGTTACGGTTCTTAGCAAATCTTCTATAGAAAGCTATTGGAGGTTCTTTGGTGCTAGACATTCTATCTTACAAGTGGGTAACTTTATTGACTTTGAAATAGAACAAGATAGAAGCAATTTTATGCCTAAAATGAGACGCTTATCTCACATCTCTTTTCCTTGGATTTTCTCTGCTAACCATCTGCTTATTTGGCAGAATTTCATTAAACTCTTTGAACCTCACCTTAAAGAGGCAACCCAGTTAGATAGCTTCTATTTTGATTTACTTTTAGCGTTAGCCAAAAAGTGGGACAGACAGAACCCTAAACGTTTAGCCGTTGAAGCCTATGTTAAACTCTTAGCTCATGAAGGGCGACTTTACGATAATGGTTTTTGTTATATCTGCGAAGAGGTTTTAGGTGATAAGGTTGGATTGATGAGAGCCTATATTCCTGCTCACCCACACTGCATCTATGCGAATGCCTTAGATAAAAACAGCGTATTTGAACTATTTAATACAAAAAGTACCATAAAACTTGAAGATTTTATTATAGATGAATTTTACAATATACTTCTTAAGGGTTTCTAAGAATTGTTTAATATTATTTTTATTTGACAGAATTAAACGTATGTTTAAAGAAGATGATATTATAATACCTGCTGATAGATTTATCAAATCAATATACGATTATGAAGGAAGAAACAATGAAATTAAAATACTCGAGTCTGTTAATCGGTTTACTTTTACCACTAACTTTTTCTACAGCAGATGATTCACTTATTCCACCTAATGCAAAAGCAGGTGAGTGTTATGCCAAGGTTGTTGTACCTGCAAAGTATGAAACTTTTGAGGAGAAGGTTCTTGTTAAAGAGGCATCAGAAAAAATCACCATTGTTCCTGCAAAGTATGAATGGAAAGATGAAAAGGTAGAAGTTACTCCAGCGAGTAAAAAAATCATTCCTGTTCCTGCAAAATATAAAAAAGTAGTAGAGACTATTGAAGTTAAACCAGCAACACGTGTCTGGCAGACAAGTATCAAGAAAAATGGTGCTCCTGTGAGTAAAGAGATTTTGGTTGCTGCTAAGTTAAAAGGAGTTGATTTAGATGGTACAACGCCTAACAGTTGTTATAAAGAGTATTTTACCCCTGAAAGATTTAAAACGGTAACTGAAGAGATTGTGGTTCAAAATGAGGCAAACAAAACAGAGATTATCCCTGCTAAATATGAGATGGTAGAGAAGACCATCGAAGTGAGTCCAGCGGCTAAAAAGACCATTGAGGTACCTGCAACTTATGAGTTTAAAGAAGAGAGAATTCTTGTAGAGAAAGAGAAGACTGTTTGGAAAAAAGGTGCAAATCCAGCTCAAAAGCTTGATGGTGCTACAGGTGAAATTATGTGTTTGGTTAAAGTACCAGCTGTTTACAAAACCATCAAAAAGAAAGTGGTTAAGACACCTGCTACTACCAAAGTAATCGAAGTACCTGCTGTTAGTAAAACGATTAATGTTAAAAAACTTATTTCAGAAGCTGAAGTTAAAAAGACAACCATTCCTGCTATTAAAAAGAGCATTGAGAAAAAAGTACTTGAGACTAAGTCTGATTTTATCTGGAACAGAGAGGGTGAAGAGGTTGAAAAAGGGTGGAACTATACAGGACACAAAATCTGTCTAGTTGAAAAACCTGCATTAACTAAGCAGATTACTAAAACAGTTCTTGATACACCAGCGACAACTAAAGAGGTAGCTATTGAAGCGACTTATAAGACCATGAAAGTTAAAAAGTTAGTTGAAGAGGCAAAAGAGGTTAAAACACCAATTGATGCTGAGTATAAAATGGTTAAAAAGAGAAAAAAAGTTTCAGATGCAAAACAAGACTGGGAGAGAATTCTTTGTCAAACCAATATGAACAAAGATGTGATTTTAAAAATTCAAAATGCACTTAAAGCAAAAGAGTATAATCCAGGAAAACTCGATGGTGTTTTAGGAAGAGATACCAGAGTAGCACTTGACAAATTCCAAAGAGATAACTCTTTAGCAACAGGTGGAATCACTTACGAAACATTAAATGCACTTAAAATTGGACTCTAAGTGTTCAGTGCTTTTATATATAGATAAGGCAAAAGCCTTATCTTTAATCTTTACTTAGTGGGTATACGATATTTCTTTTCGTAGGAGCTTTAGTTTTTTTCTTATATATGTATATTACAAAAA
>JAHZJZ010000205.1 GCA_022600655.1 Campylobacterota bacterium
ATGAACTTGAAGAGATAGTCCTTTTTATTGCTGAAGATAGTCCAAGTAGGGCTTTAGAGTTTTATGATGAGTTATTATTAAAAATTGAAAACATTCCTTTATCTCCTTTTATATACCGACAGAAAGAGGATTTAGACGATGAGAATATACGAGAATTTATCTTTAAGGGTTATGTAGTTCCTTTTTTTGTTGACCAGAAAGAGAATAAGATAGTTATTTTAGGTATTTTTAGTCAAAATCTTTGGAGTATTGAAAATGACAATTAAAGAGTGTTTGAATTGGGCAGAAAAAAAACTCCAACAAAGCTGTGAACGCCCAAGATTTGAAGCCGAACTGCTTTTAGCGTATCATCTAAAAAAAGATAGAACATGGCTTCATGCTTTTAGTGATGATAAGATGAAAGAGAGTGAAGCGTTTGAAAAATTAGTAGAGCGACGAGCGAACCATGAGCCTTATGAGTATATTGTAGGGGCTGCTAGTTTTTATGATATTGAGTTAGCTGTAGAGAATGGGGTTTTGATTCCTCGTCCTGAGACAGAGATATTGATTGATTTGGTGGCTGAGATTATTGAAAAAAAGAGTATCACTTCTATCGCTGAGATTGGTGTAGGAAGTGGAGCTATCTCTGTGGTTTTGGCTAGAAAGTTTCCTAACTTGCAGATAGTGGCTACTGATATTTGTGATACGCCTATTAAAGTGGCAAATCGAAATATTCAGACATTTGGGTTAGAAGATAGCGTTAAGGTCATAAAGTCAAATCTATTAGATGAGGTGAGTGAACCTATCGAACTTGTAGTAAGCAATCCCCCTTACATCGCCAATGATTTTGAGTTAGAGCCAAATGTAGGTGAGTATGAACCTAAAGAGGCACTTTTTGGTGGTATAGTCGGTGATGAACTTCTGAAACAGATAGTTTTAGATGTTCAAAAGCGAGGGATAAAATATTTGGCTTGTGAGATGGGCTATGACCAAAAAGAGCCGATGACGCAGTTTTTTAGTGAAATTGGGGTAGAATCATATAGGTTTTATAAAGATTTAGCAGGGTATGACCGTGGATTTATATTAGAATTGGAGAGACAATGACAAAAAAAGTATTTAGAATATTAACTATCGCATACATCATCACTTTAGGTGTAGTACTTGGAGCAGGGCTTTATGCAGGAGTTGTAGTGGCTCCAACACTCTTTAACTCTGAGGTTCTGTTAGGTTCAGAGATACTCTCTAACTATCAAGAGGGTATTTTAATGACCCAAAACTTTGAGAGATTAGCCTATATGGTTAACTTTATGGTACTTTTTGTAATACTTTATGAAGTGATAAAATGGAAAAGTTTTGAGAGTGATAGATGGACTTTCATCGCTACTTTTTTAGTAGTGGCTACAGGACTACTTTTTAGCAGTTATTATGTTCCAGATATTGTAGCGATGCAGTTAGCAGGTGAAGCGATGACTCAGAGTGATGCATTTTTGAACACTCATAAAGGGAGTGAGTTAGATTTTAAAATCTTTACTTTTGCGACCTTGGCACTTTTGATTTTAAACTTGAAGAAAGCGTTGAGATAAGATGAAATATATTAGTAGATTGGTTTTAACTGTTCTCTTATCGTTTAGTACATTGGTGGGGGTTGAGTATAAAGTAGATGCATCAAAATCATTTGTAAATTTTAAAGTAACACATCTGTTCTTTTCGACTGTAGATGGTCATTTTACAAAGTTTAAAGGTAGTTATGATTATGACCCTCAAACAAATCTGCTTAAAGATTTAAAGGGTGAAGTGACATTGGCTTCTGTCTCTACAGATGATACTAAACGTGACGATTACCTTAAAAATGAGGGGTTTTTTAATATTGAAAAATACCCAACAATGAAACTAGAACAGGTTGAACAAAAAGAGAATATCATGGTTGCTAATTTAACTATTAAGGAAGTTAGTAAACCTATAGAGTTAGAGCTTGAAATACTTAAAGACCCTTCCAATGATACTCACCGTGGTTTGGCACTGAAAGGAAAAATCAATCGTAAAGATTTTGGTCTCAGTTTTGATACGGCTGATATCTCTGTAGGTAAAGAGGTGACACTTGATATTGTGTTGGAAAAGGTAGAGCCATAGATGAAAAAAGAGTTTGATTTAGAAAACCCACTTATTGAAATAAAACATCTGCAAAAGGTTTTTGGTACTAAAGAGGTGCTTAAAAGTGTTGATTTAATTTTTCCACAAGGCTCTACAACGGTTATTTTGGGTTTATCTGGTGGAGGAAAGTCAACGATTATTAAACACATTGTAGGGCTTATGAAACCAACCAGTGGTGATATATGGGTTGATGGCGTTAATGTAGCGACTTGTTCAGAGCAGGAGCTAAGAGCTGTTCGTAAAAACATCGGTTTTCTCTTCCAAGATGGAGCAATGTTTGACAGTATGAATATTTTTGATAATGTCGCTTTCCCTCTGCGTGAACACTTCGACTACAGTGAAGCAGAGATAGAACAACGCGTTATGAAGATGCTAAGTATGACAGGACTAGATGCCGAGCGTGTGTCTAAACTCTTCCCCAATGAGCTAAGTGGTGGTATGCGTAAAAGAGCAGGGTTGGCACGAGCGATTATTATGGAGCCAAAGATTATACTTTACGATGAACCAACCTCAGGTCTTGACCCGATTACCAGTGACTTGATTACACAGCTTATTTTGGATTTACAAGAGAAACTAGGAGTAACTTCAGTACTCATTACGCATGATATGAAAGAGAGTTTTAAAGCAGCTGACTATTTGGCATTTCTATTTGAGGGTGAGATAATTGAGTGGGCTGATAATGAGGCATTTAAAAATACCTCTAACCCTTATGTAAGGCAGTTGCTTAATGGTAGTGGAGAGGGTCCTATTCAGTTTAGTGATTAGGAAGTCTTAATTAACACTCTACAGGGTCAAACAGTTCCACCCCACTTTCAACAACTTTCTGATATACTAAAAACAATAAATCAAATCTAAAAAGGACAGCCATGCAAACCATACAATTTAAAGTTGATGATAACTATCTAAATATTGTTTTAACGCTACTTGATAATCTAAAAAAAGATATGGTAAAAGAGCTAATGGTTATAAAAGATAATAAAGTTATAAATACTAGCGTATCAAAATCAGATGAACAGATAAAACTTGACCGAGTTAAAGGGATTTTGAAAAATAGAATAGCTGACCCTATGGAGTATCAAAGAGCATTGAGAGATGAGTGGGAAAGATAGTAGATATGCAATATCTTTTAGATACAAATATGATTATTTACTACCTCAATGGAGATAAAAAAGCTATAGATTTTATAGATAAAAACCTGAAAAAATTTGCAATATCAAGCATAACTTATTTAGAGATATTGGTTTTTTCTTATGATGAAGAGGAAGACCAACAAGTAAG
>JAHZJZ010000206.1 GCA_022600655.1 Campylobacterota bacterium
ATAAAAATATATGAAAACAGAATCTCTTTAATATGAGGCTTCAGTGCTGAAAAATTCCACAGTGTGTTTCTATCAAATGTTTTGTCATTGAGCAAAAGACGATAACAGATAAATGCGACTATCCATAAAAAAGGTAAGACTGGTATGGGCATAATGAAGTAGATGAGGGTAGGTGTTAGTAAGTAGAGTGTCAAAAACTCTACAACAAAATAGTTTTTCGTTTTCATGGGTATAAATTATACCCAAAAGCTACTCAGAGGTTTAACGCTTTTTTTGACGATAAAGTACTTTAACTTTGAGTTTAGCAATACCTTTAGCCACATAACCTAACTTTTTAGCAGCAAGATAAGAGAGGTCTATGATTCTTTTTTTAGCATAAGGTCCACGGTCGTTGATTCGCACTTTAATTTTACGATTGTTTCTTAGGTTTGTTACCTCAACAACGGTATTGAATGGTAAAGTTTTGTGAGCTGCTGTGTACTCGTACATATTGTACTTTTCACCATTGGCAGTGGTTCTTCCATGAAAAGGTTTCCCGTACCAGCTACCTACACCAACTTGTGTCTTTTTTTTGTTTTGGGCATTTGCTGAAGTGGTTAGTAGTAGCAAGAAGGATAGGGTTAAGATTTTATGTTTCTTTAGTAATAGTTTCATGTCTATAGTATACTTGAAACCCTAAGCATAAAAGCTTCATTGGAATTTATATATGGAGTATCAAAACTCATAGAAGTTACATTACGTAATAGAATTGAAAATTTTAAAATAGTTTAGCATAAAAAATAATAGATATCTTGCAAAGTTTAATAAAAAAGCAAAAATATTTCACTGTTAAGTAATATAACTCTACTTTAAACATCCAGCTAAGTATCCACTTGAGAAAGACCATTGAAGATTATATCCTCCACAAGGACCATCTAGGTTCATCACTTCTCCACAAAAATAGAGACCTTTTAGTTTTTTGCTCTGCATGGTGTTGGGGTCTATCTCTTTTAGTGATACACCACCACGGGTTATCATAGCCATTTTAAATCCATCGTGTCCATTAACAGTTAACGGTGTCCAAGCCAAAAGCTTGATGAGTTTGTCCCGAACCACACCAGAGAGTTTTCCTAAAGTTAGGGTAGGTGTGGCATCGGCTAATTTACAGAGTTCCAAAGCCACAGATTCAGGTAGAAGCGTTTGAAGCAAAGAGGCTACGGTATGGTTAGGGGTTTTAGCCAACTCTGTTTTAAAGTGAGTACGAATCTGCTCTTCGTTCATCCCTTTGGTTAGGTTCATAATCATGGGGACTTCATCATATTTTGAGAGTAGGGGAGTTATCTCACGAGAGAAGTCTAGCACCACTGGTCCACGGATTCCATTTTTGGTAAAGATTAAATCACCAATGGCATGAAGTTTTTTATATTTTTTTATATCAACACGTAATTCCACCTTTGCAATGGTATCAGCACGGCAGTTTGCACCCCAGCTCTCTTTAGTCTTTAGGGGCATCATCGCAGGGTGTAGCTCAGTGATTTTATGTCCTATTGACTCAGCCATCTCATGCCCATCACCCTCTGCACCTAACATCGGATACCCCAGTCCACCCGTAGCCATTATTACATTGTCAGCATAAAAGCTCTCAGTTTGTGTTATTACACCAGTAACTTTAACCCCATCATGCTCTAACTGTTCCACCTTTTGTGAACAGCGTACCTCAACGCCAAGCCGTTGCATCTCATTTTCAAGAGCAGAAATAATGGTAGAAGAGCTATGTCCCACAGGAAAAATACGAAATCCATCAGGAGCATGAGTCTCAACCCCTATCTCATTAAAAAACTCTTGCAGTCTTTTATAATCTAAAGCCTCCAGAGCAGGGGTCATAAAACGCCCCTCACGACCAAATGAAGCCATAAAGGTTTCATTATCAAGCGTGTTAGTCAAATTACATCGACCTCCACCTGTAGCTTTGAGCTTGGCTCCGATTTTAGGAAGCTTTTCTAGGAGTAGGACTCTGTGGTTGTTTCGTGTAGCTGTTATGGCAGCCATCATTCCTGCTGCTCCTGCTCCGATTATGATGAGAGTATATTTATTCATGTAGACAGTTATATACTAAAAATAATTAAATGAGCTTGAAAAAATTTTAAACGATATAGTATAACATTAGTATATTTGAATATATTAATAACTAAGATTTATTAATTCAAGTATTTTTTAATGAAATTTTTTTTATAATATCTATGTAACATAAATAAACAATAGGAGACAAGATGGATAGACAATTACAGGAGGGATATTCTCACTTTTTAGAGAACTATTTTGAAAATCATAAAGAACTTTTTGAAAACATTACAAATCAACAGAGTCCAGATACAATGTTAGTGACATGTAGTGATAGTCGTATTAATCCAGCATTGCTTTTAAATGCACAACCAGGGGAACTTTTTATTGTTAGAAATATTGGAAATTCAATTCCTCCATTTGAACCAGCAAAAGGTTCAACACAAGCTGCTGTTGAGTATGGTGTTAATGCTTTAAATATTAAAAAACTTGTGATTTTAGGACATAGTAATTGTGGTGCATGTGCACATCTTTATCACCAGCATAAAGATGGTGAACCTAAGCTTATTCATGTTGATGAGTGGTTAAAATACCTTCAACCTGCTAAAGGATCAGCTATTTTAGAAGTAAGTAATTCTACTATTGATAAAAATATTTTTGAAGTAACAGAAAAACATAATGTAGTCCTTTCACTACAAAGATTAATGACCTATCCTTATATTCAACAACGAATTGAAAATGGTCAAATTGAACTTATAGGTTGGTGGTATAATATTGGTACAGGTGAAATAGAAAATTATAACTACTCAACTCACCAATTTGAAAAAATTAATCCAGTTAATTAAGTTTTTTAGCACTCATTAAAAAGACAGAGAAGTTTCTATGAGGCTTCTTTATAACACTTACTGTCTCAAACTGAATCTCTTTAAATCCTACTTTTTTAGCAGTTTCACCCAGTTCATCTCTATCAAATCCAAAATGAAAAACCCCCTCATTATCACTGTGGAATGTTCCATCTTCACTGTCTAGGTCCGCTAGAGCGATAAATCCACCTTCTGGTAACATAGCATACATTTTACTAAGCATATCTTCAATATTTTCAAGATGGTGAATTGTCATAGAGGAGATGATGCCATCATAGAGTAGGGGAGTAGATATCTTTTTAGACAAATCAAGCTCAAGTACTTCCGTATGGCAAGTAAAAAGAGGGGCTTTCTCTTTGAACATCTCTAACATTGAGGGTGAATTATCGATAGCTGTTACTCTGTCAATATGTTCTGAGAGACAATAGCTAAGTAGCCCTGTACCAGCACCAAAATCCATAAGATGCATATTGTTAGTTAATTTGATATTTTTTAATATACTGTCAGCAATGGCTTGAGCATTTTTGACACGTTTACTATTCATATCCCATGATTTTGATTTATGGGCAAATAGGTCTTTCTTTTCCAAAGTAGTTATCCTTTTCACTGTTAAGTAATATAACCATATTTAAAAATATAGCTAACTTACATAATATGTAATTCTAACTTAAAAGCAACTACTAAAAGAGTTGCTCCTGTTGCGATATTTTAATATTATTCCAAAAATAATCAACATGTTTCTCAAACATCGTAACCAGTGAAGAGGTTGATTTACTATCGATTTTAAGTAGATGTACTTGCATCTGGTAGAAGAATAGGGGGGCAAAGAACTCATTTGCTAACATTAGTGGGTCAGCATGTCTTATTTTCTCTTTCTGCATCATTATAAAAAAGACTGCGGATAGCTTTTTAACATTTCCTTGATAAAAATGCTCATTATAGGTATCGCGAATTTTACTATTTTTATATAATTCTTGCATCAAAAGTTTAAAAAGTGCCTCATTTTTCTTGTCAAAACTTATCAATTTAAACGTTGTAGCTATAGAAAAGAGAAAGGACTTCCCAGATTGAGCCAAATCTTCTATATCACGGTTCTCAAACAGCTTTACAATAGCAGAACTCATTAAATTGCTAATAAGTGTCTCTAAAATAGCATCTTTATTTTTAAAGTGGTTATAGAGACCACTCTGCTGTATTCCTACATCTTTAGCAATATCTCGTACCGTTGTAGATTTGTATCCTTTAGAGGAAAACAGTTTTAAAGAGACCTCCAAAATAAGCTCTTTAGTATTCTTTTTCATATCACTCTTTTCAATTAACATCTTTAACTCCACTTTAGATTTTAACGTATATGGTAATAAAACTCCTTAAACATTATAGTGAACATATGTTCCGAATGTCAAGTATTTAAAAATCCATAAGAGAACAGTTGTTCATATTGTCTAGATTATTATAAAGAACAAGTGTTCTTTATCTTGGTGATTTTTTAAATCAAAAGTGAACAGATGTTTTTCTTGTGGGTAAATAGGGGTTTTGGGGCAGATGATATTTTATATAGAATTTATATTATGTTAATCAATAGGATAAAATAAAGATTAATTCAGTTCTGTGAGGACTGAGAGTAGAAAAATGATATTCAGAATAAGTCAGAATAAGCACGTTTTATTCTTTGGATATACTCTTGGAACATGAAATGGATTCTAGAAGCTTTTATCTGTTGGGGAAATTTACACTAAAAATAGATAGAAAACAAAATATTCAGGAAATTCACCTTTCCTGAAAAAAATATTGAATTCAGCAAATTATATGTCAATATGAAATATTTATAGCTATAAATACAACTTTTTGATATAATTTATATAGATTAATACAAAAGGACAAATAATGCGTTTTCCATTAGATATAGATGATTCTGTAGAAAACTCCCTACTGTTTTGGATTACCCGTTATGTTAAATATAAAACGAATACCCTCTCATCTCGAAATGTTAAAAACCAATGGATTATTCAAGATGTCATAATTAGACTCAACAACTCCCCTGCTTCCATAGATGAAATATCAGAAATAGTTAAAGAGATTCGTAAAGGTGGTATAGAGGGAGTCAAAACATTTTATATACCTGTACGTAAACTTTTTGAGTACTTAATGCTACAAAACCTCTTTTCGTTAAAAGAGATAGATGATGAAATGGTCATAGACTACCTAACTTCAAACACAGCTGGAATGAGTGATGCAAGTAAAAAGAACTATCGTAATGCCATTAGCAACTTTTTTGCTTACCTTTCAGACCATAATGAGAATGAGCCCAACAGTGGTAATGGCTATATTTATCATCTAAAACTCTCCAATTGGCAAGGACTTTCAGGCAAGAAAGGAAATAAAATCCCCTCTTACTTAACAGAAGAAGAAGTACAAACCTTCTTAAGTGC